>DATIAB010000200.1:0-3824 GCA_035458265.1 Ornithinibacter sp.
GGGAACTCCTTGGTGATGTCCCGCATCTCGAGGATGTAGTCGGGCCGTGCCGGCCCCGATCCCTCTGGTGATGTCATGCGTGCTCCTTTGCACTGCTGAGTGGGGTGGACTTCCAGCACGACGCCAGCGTCGGTTGCCGAGTGTGCCAGAGCGGGTTGAGAGCCTGTAGAGGCTCGCGCCGTGTGCCCGGAAGGGTTCTCAAATCGTCACCTTGCGGGGACGAGACTGGATGAGGCGCCGTGAGCCGTCGACGGTCCGGACGCGGACCTCCTGGTGCCGGCGCCTGCGGACATCGTTCTCCTGTCGTCCTGCCTCACGTCGTCGTGAGGCCCCGAGTCAGCCAGACACCTGCGCTGTAGCGCAAGAGTGTGACCATTTGCTTTCTGCCGTGTTACCGGACAATATCCATCTGATTTACTCTTGTCAACAGCCTAATTTTGTCCATAGAGTCTGGACATGGAGTCCGAGCAGCAGCCGTCGAGTCGTCGACACCGCACGAAGGAGCAGGTGACCGCCCTCGTTCGGGTGGGCCCTGCCCTGACCCGTGCCGACATCGGCCAGCTGACCGGGCTCTCACGCAGCGCCGTGGCCGCCGTCGTGCAGGAGCTCCTCGACGAAGGGGTCATCGAGGAGGACATGCTCCGCCCCGGCGGGCGAGGGGCTGGCCGCGGCCGGCCATCGGCCCTGCTCGTCCCGAGCACCGCGCGCGGCCACGTCGTCGCCATGGACTTCGGCCACAACCACGTCGCGGTGGCCGTCGCGGACGCCGAGGGAACCGTCCTGGCCGAGGAGTGGACCCAGATGGACGTCGACGGCCAGGCCCGGGCGTCGCTGGACGTCGCGGCGGGAATCGTCGGAAACCTGCTCACGCAGGCCGGGGTGAACGCGTCCGAGGTGCGGTGTGCCGCAGCGGGAATCCCCGCGCCGATCGACTCGCGCAGCCATGAGATCCGCTCGATGTCGATCATGTCCGACTGGGTGGGGGTCAACCCCCAGAAGGAGCTGACCCGGATGCTCGGCTGGCGGGTCGTCGTCGCCAACGACGCCGACATGGGGGCCCAGGGCGAGCTGCGCTACGGCGCCGCGCGCGGCATCCGCGACCTCGTCTACGTCAAGCTCGGCGACGGCGTCGGGGCCAGCCTCGTGCTGCAGGGCGTCCCGTACCCGGGAGCCGACGGGTTGGCCGGCGAGGTGGGCCACACCCAGGTGTCCGACCAGGGGGACTGGTGCCGCTGCGGCAACCGTGGGTGCCTGGAGACCGTCGCCTCGACGGCGTTCCTCCGCACTCTCATGGCGGATGCCGGCCTCACACCGCGCAGCGACGCCCACCCCCTGCGCGACGCGGCGCAGCACCCGGCCGTCGCCCGCTTCGTCGAGGAGACCGGCCGCACCGTCGGCCGTGTCCTGGCCGACCTGTGCAACTGGCTCAACCCCCGCGGAGTCATCCTCGGAGGGGAGCTCAGCACGGTGGGGAGCCCCCTGGCCGACGGGGTCCGCGAGTCCATCCGGCGCTACGCCCAGCCCGCCACCGCACAGGCCGTCGAGGTCAGGACCGCCGAGCTCGGTCGCCGCTCCGAGCTGCTCGGGGCCGTGGCAGTCGCCTGCCGCGAGACCAGCTATCAGCCGTGGGCAAAACCGTTGACCCCCAGCGAGATCGGTGCCATGCGAGAGGTCACGTCGGGTTGATCGGCGGGTCGCCCGCCACGAGGCGCACCACCTCCTCGGCGCACCCCCACGAGAGGGTGACACCCGCGCCGCCGTGCCCGTGGTTGGTCACGATGAGCCGGTCACCCACCTCGGATGCCGTGAGCGACACCGCCGCTGCCACCGGGCGCAGCCCCACGCGGGCGCCGAGCACGTCGGCGTGCGCCAGCTCGGGGACGGCTGTCCGCGCCCGCGCCACGATCGCCTCGTGCACGGCCGGATCCGGCTCGGTGTCCCACGAGCCGCTGACGTCGGTGCCGCCACAGACGACCCACCCCGGGTGCGGCAGGACGTAGAGCATTCCGTCCGGGTGGTCGTCATCGACCAGCCAGCGGGTCAGTCCGGGGTTCGCGAGCAGCGCGACCTGCCCGCGCGACGGCATCCCCGACCCGCCGTCGACCAGCGCCCCTGACCGGAGGCCCGCGGCCACGACGACGACCTCGGCGTCCAGCTGCTCGAGCGACTCGACGTGGGCCTCCTGCAGTGCGACCCCGGCCTCCGCACACCGGTTCTCGAGCCACGGGAGGAACACGGGCATCGTCACGAGGGGCGCCGTGGCGACCACGCCCCCGGACGCCCCGGCCGGCACCTCGGCCGCCCCCGCCTCACGCCATGACGGAAGACCCTGCGTCCACCACCGGTCTGCCGCGCCGCGCTCCACGACGAGGCCCTCTCGCAGCACCACGCCGGATGCCGGGTCGCCCACGAGCTCGGCGAACCGTGCCAGCGCCACTGCCCCCCAGGCGTTCACGCGGTCACGTGGTTCCACGTGGTAGGGGAACCAGAGCCCCCCGGCGACGGCCGAGACCGTGTCGGAGACCGGCTGGTCACGCACACACTGCACCTCGTGGCCGGCGCGGGCGAGCTGCAGGGCCGACGTCAGGCCCACCACGCCACCACCGACGACCGTCACCCGTGCCATGGGGGGATCCTCGCGCATCCTGCGGCGTGGCGCGGCCGCAGGTGTCGGGGGGATGTCGTGTCAGGGTGATGTCCATGGACGAGCAGGCAGCCCACCCGGTGACCGGGCAGCTCTTCGACAGCCCCGTGCCACCCGGCACCGGCTGGCCGGGCGATCCGGCGTCGGCCTCGACCCCCGTTGCCCGCACGCCCGCGGCGGTGAGACGACTGGCCACGGGGGCGGACGGCATCCCCGATCTACAGGCGCGAATCTCGGTGTGCCGAGCCTGTCCCCGGCTCGTGCGATGGCGAGAGGACGTCGCACGGACCGGTCGGAGGGCGTCGTTCGCCGACCAGCCCTACTGGGGGCGGCCCGGCCCGTCGTTCGGCGACCCCGACGCGGACGTGCTGCTCGTCGGCCTCGCGCCTGCCGCCAACGGCACGAACCGCACCGGGCGGATGTTCACGGGCGACTCGTCCGGGGACGTCCTCTACGCCGCGCTCCACCGCACCGGGTTCGCGACCCTGCCGACCTCGGTCGCCGCCGGGGACGGACAGGCGCTCACCGGCATCCGCATCGTCGCTGCGGTGCGGTGCGCCCCACCGGCCAACAGGCCCACGCCCGCCGAGCGCGCCACGTGCTCGGCCTGGCTCGAACGCGACCTCGAGCTGTCGGCGTCACTGGGGCTGCGCGCCGTCCTGTGCCTCGGGGCGATCGGCTGGGATGCCACCCTCGGCGCGGCCCGTGCCCTCGGGTGGGAGGTACCACGCCCGAAGCCGCGGTTCGGCCACGCGGCAGAGGTGGCGCTCCGGACGCTGGAGGGGCACGGCATCCGGCTCGTCGGGTGCTACCACGTGAGCCCGCACAACACCTTCACGGGCCGGCTCACCCCGCAGATGCTGGATGCCGTGCTCCTCTCGTTGCGCTCCTGAGCGCCGCCAGGGCGTTGTCCACAGGGTCGTTCATGGGGCGGGCAGCGCTGTCGGTGGACAGGTGTACGGTTTTCTCATGGGGGATGCACTGGTGGTTGGGGGTCGGGCCGGGGGCAAGGGTGCGGCTGTGCCGCGGCCTGTTCCGGATGCCGTGTCGGACGTCGCGTCGGATGCCGTTGGCGTGCGGGTTGAGGGTTTTCGGGCGTGGTTGGCCGGGGTCGACGTGGGGAGCCTCAGTGACGCGGAGCGGGTGAGTCTGGTCTCGGCGTTGGAGCGGGTCAAGGGGT
>DATIAB010000201.1:0-11963 GCA_035458265.1 Ornithinibacter sp.
GGGGTGACCGCCGGCTCCCCCGCCAGCACGGCGAGCACGTTCGCCACGGCGAGGTCCGCCATCGCCGTGCGCGTCTCGACCGTCGCCGAGCCGACGTGCGGCAGCAGCACGACGTCCTCCCGCCCGAGCAGCCCGGGGTGAACCCGCGGCTCGTCCTCGAAGACGTCGAGCCCGGCACCCGCGATCTCGCCCGCCTCGAGCGCGGCCACCAGGGCCGCCTCGTCGACGACCGGGCCGCGGGAGGTGTTGACGAGGTGCGCCGTCGGCTTCATCGCCTGCAGCTCGACCGCCCCGATGAGGTGGTGGGTGGCAGCAGTCAGCGGGCAGTGCAGGGACACGACATCGGATGCCGTGAGCAGCTCACCGAGGTCGACGACGCGCGCCGCCAGTGCGTCAACGGCGGCGGGGTCAGGTGACGAGCGCCCCAACAGCAGCACCTCCATGCCGAACGCCTTCGCCCGTCGACCGGTGGCCAGCCCGATGGCGCCCGGCCCGACGATCCCCAGCGTCCTACCCCGAAGGCCGGTGCCGAGATCTGCCGTGAGGCTCCAGCGCCAGGGCTCCCCCGTGCGCACGCGCCGTTCCGCGGCTCCCAGACCCCGCGTGGACACGAGGATGAGCGCCATCGCGATGTCTGCCGTCGCATCGGTCAGCACCCCGGGGGTGTTGGTCACGATGACACCGCGTTCGCGGCACGCGGCCACGTCGATGTTGTCGTGCCCCACGGCCACGTTCGCGACCACGCGCAGGCCGGGGCCGGCGGCATCCAGGAGCTCGGCATCCACCCGGTCCACGAGCATCGACACGAGCCCGTCAACCCCCGGCACCGCTGCCAGCAGCTCGTCGCGGGGCATCGGAGCGTCGACGTCGCGGAAGGTCACCTCGTGGCCGTCGACGCGACAGCGCGCCACGGCATCCCCGGCGACCCGGGCGGTGACGAGAACGCGCCCCACGGTCACATGATCCTGCGGACGAGGGGC
Organism: Ornithinibacter sp.; assembly: GCA_035458265.1. GTDB lineage: Bacteria > Actinomycetota > Actinomycetes > Actinomycetales > Dermatophilaceae > Fodinibacter. The sequence goes on from DATIAB010000201.1 coordinate 981, forward strand.
AGGGGTAGGTGGCGCATCGCCTTGCCGAGCGGAACCCAGGGCCAGGCGGGCACGAGCGCGTTGGCCTTCTCCTTCTCCATGGCCTCGACCATGGCACGGACGCCGGGCTCGGTGTCGACGATGAACGGGGTCTTCTTGACCTTCTCGTTCATCTCCGAGCGGATGTAGCCCGGGTAGATCGTCGAGACGCGGATGTCGAGGTCGGGCTCGCCGAGCATCTCGTTGCGCAGTCCCTCCGCGAGCGCCGCGACCCCGGCCTTCGTCGCGGCGTACGTCGTGACCGTCTTGCGCATGCCGCGCATCGCCGAGACCGACGAGATCATCACGAGGTGACCGCGCTTCTGGGCACGGAAGATCTCCATCGCGGCCTCCGCCTGGGCCAGTGCCGCGACGAAGTTGGTCATCGCCGTCTGCCGGTTGGCGTCGTAGCGGCCGGTGCCGATCGGGGCGCCCTTGCCGAGCCCGGCGTTGACGACGACGCGGTCGATGGTGCCGAAGTCGTCGCGAAAGGCCCGGAAGACCTCGAACACCTGGTCGTCGACGGTGACGTCAAGGGCGCGGAGCTCCACGCGCCGGCCAAGGTGCGTGGCGACGATCTCGTCACGCAGGCCCTCCAGGCGGTCCGTGCGGCGGGCCGCCAGCGCGAGGTCCCAGCCGCGGTCCGCGAGCTGTCGCGCCATCTCGGCGCCGAGGCCCGAGCTCGCGCCGGTGATGAGGGTCGTGGGCATGTCGTGTCCTTCGGGTTCAGGGCTGGGGAGCGAGGAGGGCGGTGCACCGCGCGTCGAGGGCCCGCACGACGTCGCCGAAGGGTGCATAGGCCGGGTTGCTCGTCTGGCCGTTGCGGTACCGGTGGTAGATCTGCTGGGCGATGCCGGCGAGCCGGAACATGCCGAAGGCCTCGTAGAACAGCCACTCCTGCGGCGTCACGTCGAGCCCGCGAGCGGTCACGTAGTGCTCGAGGACCTCGGCACGCGTCATCATGCCGGGCGTGTGGGTCGGCTGCAGCCTCGCGGCAACGGTCACCGGGTCGTCATCGGCCTGCACCCAGTAGGTCAGGGCCGTGCCGAGGTCCATCAGCGGGTCGCCCACCGTCGCGAGCTCCCAGTCGAGGACGCCGACGACCCGAGTGGGGTCGTCCGGGTCGAGCACGATGTTGTCCAGGCGGAAGTCGCTGTGGACGAGCACGTGCGGCCGGTCGCGCGGCTGGTGCGCGTCGAGCCACGCCATGGTCGCCTCGAAGTCGCCCACGTCCGACGTACGGGCGCGGCGGTACCGACCGGACCACCCCTCCACCTGGCGCCGGACGTACCCGTCGCCGCGGTCCAGGGTCGACAGCCCGGATGCCGTGAGGTCGACGTCGTGCAACCTCACCAGCGTGTCGATCGCGTTGCGGCACAGGGCCTTCACACCGTCAGCATCGAGACCGAGCGCGGGTGGGATGTCGCGCCGGAGGATGGTCCCCTCGATGCGCTCCATGACGTAGAACTCGGAGCCGATGACGCTCTCGTCGCCGCAGTGGGCCACCATCGCGGGCACGAGCGGGAACGCGGCCCTCAGCGCCGCCTGGAGGTCGTGCTCGCGGCGCATGTCGTGCGCGCCCTTGGCCTTGGTCCCCGCCGGTGGCCGACGAAGGACGAGGTCACGTCCAGCGGATGCCGGCCGCGCGGCATCCGCGACCGTGGCGCCCGCCGCCGGTCCCGGGTACCGGAGCAGGTAGGTGAGGTTGGACGCGCCGCCGACGAACTGCCGGACCTCCGGGATGCCGTCGAGATCCGTTGCGTCGGCGGCGTTCTCACGCAGCCAGGCGGCGACGCGCTCGACGTCGAAGGCGTCCTCGTCGCGCACCGCGGCGTGTTCCTCACTCACTGCTCAGTTCCCTCGTGTCAGCCCCGGCCCGGCGCGCGAGCCGCGTCGCCTGGGCCCTGAGCATCCGGTCGTAGAGCGGCCGGGCGAAGCGCTTGGAGTAGTACGCCTGCCGCCCGAGACGATCGGTGAGGATCACCTTCCTGCGCGCGTCGACCCCCTTGAGCACGATCGCGGCGATGTGCGCGGCATCCACCGAGGCCTGGGTGATGAGCCGGACGCCGGCCTCCTGCATCGCGGCGTCCTTGCCGGAGAAGGACTCGTGCAGGTTGGTGCGGAAGAACGCGGGGCAGACGACCGAGACGTCGATCGACCACGGCGCGAGCTCGAACGACAGCGTCTCGCTCAGGGCCACGACGCCCGCCTTGGTGGCGTTGTAGCTCGACATCCCGGGGCCGTGCACCAGGCCGGCGAGCGAGGCGACGTTGACGATGTGCCCCGCCTTCTGGGCCTTGAGCATCGGGGTGACGGTGTGGCACCCGCGGGCGACGCCGAGCAGGTTGATGTCGACGACCCGCTCCCAGTCCGACATCGCCTCCACGTCGATTCGCCCACCCGTCGCGACACCGGCGTTGTTGACGAGGAGGTCGAGACCACCCCAGGTGTCACGCACCCACGCCACCGCGGCATCCCAGTCCTGCTGCGAGCGCACGTCGAGGCGACGGTACGCCGCACCCTCGGGCACGGCATCCGGCCGCTCGTCGGCGAGGTCGACGACCAGCACGGTGTCGCCGCGATCGAGCATGAGCCGGGTCAGGGCCAGGCCCAGCCCCGAGGCGCCCCCGGTGACGAGGACGCGCCGGCTCATCGGGCACCCCCCGCCACCGATGCCGCAGCGCTGGCATACGGCCGGAGCAGGTGACGGGCCACCACACCCAGGTGCACCTCGTCGGGGCCGTCGGCCAGCCGCAGGCTGCGCGCGCCGGCGTAGGCCGCGGCGAGCGGGAAGTCCTCGCTCATGCCCCCACCGCCGTGCAGCTGGATCGAGAGGTCGATGACGTCGCACGCCATCTGGGGCACCGCGGCCTTGATCTCGGACACCTCCGACAGTGCCCCCTCGATGCCGACGGTGTCGAGCTTCCACGCCGCGTGCAGCACGTGCAGTCGCGCCTGGTTGATGGCGATGCGGGCGCGGGCGAGGCGCTCGCGGTTGCCGCCGAGGTTGGCGATCGGCTTGCCGAAGGCCACCCGGCTGGTCGAGCGCTGGCAGGCGAGCTCGAGGGCCCTCTCGGCGAGCCCGATGAGGCGCATGCAGTGGTGCACCCGCCCGGGGCCGAGGCGCCCCTGGGCGATCTCGAAGGCGCGCCCCGGCCCGGCGAGGATGGTGCTGGACGGCAACCGCACGGCATCCAGGCTCACCTGGCCGTGACCCAGCGGCTCGTCGTACTGACCCAGCGCCGTGAGCATGCGCTCGACGGTGACCCCGGGGGCGTCGAGCGGGACGAGCACCATGGAGTGCTGGCGGTGGCGGTGCGCGGCCGGGTCGGTGAGGCCCATGAAGACGCCGATGCGGCAGTCGGGGTGACCGGCTCCGGTCGACCACCACTTGCGCCCGTCGAGCACGACCTCGTCGCCGTCGAGGGATGCCGTGGCCTCCATGGTGGTCGCGTCCGAGCTCGCGACGCCCGGCTCCGTCATGAGGAACGTGCTGCGGATGCGACCGTCGAGCAACGGCTCGAGCCACTGCGCCTGCTGGTCGGGGGTGCCGTACTTGAGCAGCACCTCCATGTTGCCGGTGTCGGGGGCGTTGCAGTTGAACACGATCGGCGCGAGCGGGGAGCGGCCCATCTGCTCGGCGACCGTGGCGTAGTCGGTGTTCGTGAGGCCGGCGCCACCGTCGGTGCCGAAGCGCTCGGCGTAGGCGTCGCCGTGTCCGGCGGGCAGGAACAGGTTCCACAGCCCCTGGGCGCGGGCCCTGGCCGCGAGGTGGGCAAGCGCTGCCGGCGGTGGCCAGGAGTCCTCGCCGCGGGCCCGGCGGGCGGCGATGTCGGCCAGCATCGCGGGCTCGACGGGCTCGATCTCGGTGTCGACGAACGCGCGGACGCGCTCGGCGAGGTCAGCGGCGCGAGGGGACGGGGCGAAGTCCATGTTCTTGACCATAGAGGGTTGTTGAGCAATGCTCAACAGCGTGCGAGAGACGTCACGGGCGCGGATGACCCCGGAGGACCGGCGCCGCCAGTTCATCGGCATCGGACTGCGCAAGTTCGTCGAGCAGCCGGTGCAGGAGCTCTCGCTCGACGAGGTGGCGGCCGAGGCCGGCGTCTCGCGGGGGCTGCTCTTCCACTACTTCCCGAGCAAGACCGACTTCCACCACGCCGTCGTCGAGGCGGCCTGGCGGCGGGTGGGACGCAACGTCTCCCCCGACGCGGATGCCGTGGGGGCGGCCGCGGTGCGTCAGGTCGTCGAGCGCTTCCTCCGCCAGGTCGAGCGGCGGCGCGAGTCGTACGTCGCGCTCGTGCTCGGGCAGGCCCCGATCGCCCATGCGACCGGAGACGCGGGTCCTGCGGGCAGCGAGTCCGTCCTGTCGCCCGGCTTCGGGGTCGGCGTCGGCGTGGGCGGGCTGCGCGAACAGCTCGCCGCGCTCGTGGTGCGCGCCGCCGACCTGCCGGATGCCGCGCTGCCAGCCGCCCACGGATGGGTCGCCTACCTCGAGGACCGCGCCCTGCAGTGGTCGGCGCTACCCGAGGTGGCGCGCGAGGCGCAGCGTCCTGGCCTGGTGGAGCACTGCACCCGCGCCCTCACCCTGCTGACCTCCCCCCAACCCCCGCCGTGAGTGCGCAGCCTGCTGCCCTGGCGACCAGGTGCGCACTCGCGGCCGACCTTGATACCCAGTGGGGTATTGTCTCCGCATGCTCGACGCCCTCCGCCTGTGGACCCGACGACGCTGGGTGGCGGCTGCCACGGCATCCGTCGTGATGGCTCTCGTCGTTGCGCTGCCGACCGCCATGATCCCCACTCCGGTGTTCGGGCGTGAGATCCCGACCACGTCGTGGGCCTGGCCGGTGCTCGCCGTGACGTCGGTGCTGAGCGGCCTGCTGTTCGCCACCTACGTGCGCGAGCCGGGGGACCCGGCATCCGGCGAGGCGACGATCAACCGCGGCGGGGCGGCGGGTGGCCTGCTCGCGTTCTTCGCCGTCGGCTGCCCGGTGTGCAACAAGCTGGCGCTCATCGCCCTGGGCTACACCGGCGCACTGCAGTGGTTCGCCCCGGTGCAGCCGTTCCTCGGGGTCGCCGCCGTGGGGCTGCTGCTGTGGGCGCTGCGCGCACGGCTGCGCGGCCAGCTCTTCTGCGCCGCCGTGCCCCCGCCCACCCAGACACCCGAGGACAGTCGACTCGCGGTCTGAGGAGCAGAGGAGCAGACGAGGGGTCATGAAACGCCCGGTGTCGTTCGCCCGCCTCGGCATGTCCTGACCCCTCGACCCTTCCCTCGGAGGGCCTAGCGACGTGCTCGGAGGTGGCCGTCTGCGAGCAGCTCGGCCACGGCATCCGCCTTGGCATCGGCGAGCACGACCTCGACCGTCATGGGCCGCTTGCCCCACCAGCCCTCGCGGCACCACGGCCACTGCGCCACGGCCTCGAGGATGGCACCCTCGTCGAGCATGACCCGCAGCACGTCGGCCGTGGGCAGCGTGGCGAAGATCCGCCCCCGCGCCCCCGTGCGAAAGCTCGGGAAACCGTGGTGGTCCCGCTCCACGACGTCGGGCAGGCCGAGGGCAAGCGTCCGCACGTCCTCGGGCGTCATGCGGAGTGATCCCCCGCGGGAGCCACCGTCACCGGCACACCGTTCAGCACCGCGTTGCCCGACACCGACTCGACGACCGAGGGGTCTGTCAGGTCGTTCATCGAGACCCCCGGCACCTCGACGGCATGTCGCAGGCGCACTCCGTCGCGGGCGTGCCCGTAGCCGTGCGGCAACGAGACCACCCCCGGCATGAGGTCGTCCGTCGCCTCGACCTCGACTCGCACCTCACCGACCGCTGATCGCACCGTCACGACGTCACCGCCCCGGATGCCGCGCGCCGCCAGGTCGTCCGGGTGCGCCTTGAGTGCGTGGCGGGGTCGCCCCCGAGTCAGCCGCGTGCTGTTGTGCAGCCAGGAGTTGTTGTCGCGCTGGTGACGGCGGCCGATGAGGAGCAGCTCGTCGTGGGCCAGTGGGGGCCCTGACGACAGCACCCCCTGCAGGCCGGGCAGCGCCTCGGCCACCACGGTCGGCAGGAGGTCGATGCGCTGGTCCGGCGTGAACAGCCGCTCGGGCAGGCGGGGCTTCAGCGGGCCGTGGTCGGCCCCGGCCACCGTCTTCTCGAGCTTGGCCACCGACAGCCGGGCCCCGGAGGACCGCAGCAGCGCGTCGAGCTGGCGCCGCGGTGTCAGCCGTAGCCGCGCCTCGGTCTCGAGGGTGGCACGCGACCACCGGTCCTTCAGCCCGCCACCCCGGGCCCGGAGCAGCGCCGTCCCGAGGTCTCGTGCGATCTCCCAGTCGTGCTTGGCGCCGGGGGGTGGGGTGAACAGGGCAGGCGACCACCGCGCCGTGTCCCGCACCGCGAGGATGTGGAAGACGATGTCGTAGTGGTCTCGCTCGAGCGGGCTCGTCGGCGGCAGGATGACGTCCGCGTGGCGGGTGGTCTCGTTGACGTAGAAGTCGATCGCGACCATCGCCTCGAGCCCCGCGATCGCCTCGTCGAGGCGGTGACCTGCGGGGGTGGACGACACGGGGTTCCCGGCGATGGTCAGCAGGGCCCGCACCTGGCCCTCCCCCGGGGTCGTGATCTCCTCAGCCAGGGCCGACACGGGGAACTCGCCCCCGAACCCCGGCAGACCTCGCACGCGGGTTCGCCGCTTGCCGAACCCACCGGGCGACAGGACACCGCGCCCCACGAGGTCGACCGCCGGCGTCGTGAACATCGTGCCACCGGGCCGGTCGAGGTTGCCGGTGAGCACGTTGATCGCCTGGACCGCCCACTGGCACACCACCCCGTGGGCCTGCGTGGACACACCCATCCGGCCGTGGACCGCCGCCGACGGCGCGGCGGCGAGGTCGCGCGCGAGCCGGCGCACGGCATCCGCGCTCATTCCGGAGACCTGCTCGGCGAGCTCGGGGGTGAATCCCGCGACAGCCTCCTGGACCCGGTCGACCCCGTCGACGTATGCCGCCGGGCTGCCCAGGTCGGACTCCAGCAGCTCACGGACGATGGCCAACAGCACGGCGGCGTCCGAGCCGGGACGGACGAAGTGGTGCTCGTCGGCCACCTTGGCGGTCTCGGTGCGACGCGGGTCGAGGACGACGAGTCTCCCTGAGCGAGAGGCGAGCTCGCGCCGGCGCTGCGGAAAGTCGGGCACCGTCCAGAGCGACCCGTTGGACGCCATCGGGTTGTGGCCGACGAGCACGAGCAGGGCGGTGCGGTCGATGTCCGGGACGGGCAGCAGGTACTGGTGGCCGTAGAGCGCCCACGCGACGACGTGGTGCGGCAGCTGGTCGACCGAGGTGGCGGAGAACCGGTTTCGAGTGCGCAGCAACCGCACGAGCGTGGGGTGGTGGGTGAGGGCGCCGAGGCTGTGGACGTTGGGGTTGCCGAGGTAGACCGCCAGGGCGTCGTCACCGTGCTCGGCCTGCACCGCCGCCAGCCGCCGGGCCGCGTAGGTGATCGCCTCGTCCCACGACACCTCCTTCCAGGTCCCCTGGGGCGTGCGGACGACGGGGGCGCGCAGGCGGTCCGGGTCGTCGTGCAGGCCCTGGAGCGCGAAGGCCTTCGGGCAGATGTGCCCGCGGGACAGCGGGTCGGCCTCGTGACCCTTCATCGAGGCGATGGCGCCGGCCTCGTCGAGCCCGACCTCGAGCCCGCACATCGCCTCGCACAGGGTGCACGTGAGGTGCCGGACCTCCCCGACTGATTGCGACCCACCCACCTCCCGGGGCCGTTTCGACCCCGGTTCAGGTGGCTGCGTCGCAATCAGTGCCGGGTCTGGGGTGGTCATCGGCGGCGGGGGTCGAACTCGGGAGTGGCCCGCTTCATCGCGGCCTCACGGGCGATCGTCGTGTTCCTCGTCGCGAGCAGCCTGGCCTGCGCCATCCGCTCGCGCGCGAAGGTGCGGCGGTCGGAGGAGGACCACGTGCGGCCGAACAGACGCTTCGTGGCGGCCACGGCATCCGGGCTTCGGGTCGCGACCTGCTCGACGAAGGCGGTCGCCGCGGCCACCGGGTCGTGGTGCACCTCGCTCGCGAGCCCGAGCTCGACCGCCCGCTCGCCGCTGACGACCTCACCGGTCATCGTCAGGCGCTTGGCGACGTCCATGCGCACCTGTTGCGACAACGCCTGGATGCCGCCCATGTCCGGGACCAGCCCCCACCTGGCCTCGAGCACCGACCACTGGGCGTCCGGGGTGGTCATCCGCAGGTCAGCGGCGAGCGCGATCTGCAGCCCGCCGCCGTAGCAGTGGCCGTGCACGGCCGCGACGACAGGCACGGGCACCCGCCGCCACGCCCAGCAGGCCTCCTGGAAGAGGTTGGTCCCGCGCAGCGGGTTGGGCACGAACGACCGGGCGACCCGCGGCGGGTTCTTCAGCACGGTCGCGAAGTCGAGCCCGGCACAGAAGGACTCACCCTCACCGCCGATCACCACACCCCGCAGGGTCCGGTCGCGCGACAGCGTGCGGGCCGTGGCGACGAGGTCCTCGAGGGTGTCCAGCGTCAGCGCGTTGAGCTTGTCGGGGCGGTTGAGCCGGACCTGGGCGACGCCGCCCTCGACCCGGCACGTGAGGGTGCTCGGCATGCCGCCACCCTACGGACCGACCCCGCCCGGCGTCCCGCTCCGGTCAGGAGACCTCTGCCACTGACACGGTCGCCCGGTCGGTCGCACTCTCGGTCTCGCCGCGACCGGCGGCCCCACCCGGGCGCAGCGACACCCGCCCCGGGTGGTCGCGGCGGTGCACGAGCAGCGAGATGCCGAGGATGACCAGGCCGATGGCCGCCAGGACCACGCCCACGACGGACGGTGCCCGGTAGCCGTACCCGGCCGCGATGACGAGCCCACCGAGCCAGGCCCCGAGCGCGTTGGCGAGGTTGAGGGCAGCGTGGTTGCTGGCGGCAGCCAGGGTCTGGGCCGTGCCGGCCACCTGCATGAGGCGCAGCTGGAGGTTGATCACGAGCACCGAGGCCAGCACCGAGGTGAGCGCGAGCACGATGAGCGCCGGCACGGCATACGGCGAGACGAGCGCGAACAGCCCGAGGGCGACGCCCATCCCCACCAGGCCGATGACGATCGAGCGGATGACCGACCAGTCACCCATGCGGCCGGCCACGATGTTCCCGATGAACCCGGAGACGCCGAACACGAGGAGGAAGATCGGTACGGCGGATGCCGGCAGCCGCGTCACCTCCGTCACCGTCGGAGCGATGTAGGAGTACATGGCGAACATGCCGCCGAACCCGACGGCACCGACCCCCAGGGTCAGCCACACCTGCAGGCTCGTCAGCGCGCTCAGCTCACTGCGCACGGTGCGGGTGGGATCGGCGGGCAGGTGCGGCACGGCATACGCGATGAGGGCGACCGTTGCCACGCCGATGACCGCGACGAGAACGTAGGCCGTGCGCCACCCGTGGGCCTGTCCGAGCCAGGTGGCACCCGGCACGCCGAGCACGTTGGCGATCGGGATGCCGAGCATCACCCGGCCGACCGCTCGACCGGCCTGGCCGCGCTGCGCGAGGTCGACCGCGACGAGGGCCGCGACGCCGAAGAACGCGCCGTGCGGCAGGCCGGCCAGGAGCCGGGCACCGACGAGCGTCCCGTAGTCGGGTGCGACGGCGGACAGGAGGTTGCCCACGGTGAACGCGACCATGAGCCCGATGAGCAGGGCCTTGCGCGGCCACGTCGCGCCGAGCACCGCGAGGAGGGGGGCCCCGATGACGACGCCCGCGGCATACGCGGAGATCGTGTGGCCTGCCGTGGGGATGCCCACCCCGACCCCCTCGGCGATCTCGGGCAGCAGGCCCATGGTCACGAACTCGGTGGTGCCGATGGCGACGCCCCCGAGGATCAGCGCGACGGTGGCCAGGGTGGCGTGACGAGGTCGGGGCACTGGACGTGCAGCGCGGGCAACGGCTTCGGCATTCCCGAAATCCACGTCCACCTACGATGACCGCATGCGCGCAGCCCAGGTGACCAGCCTCGACGGACCGTCAGCCGTGGAGGTGCTGGACGTCCCGCCGCCCACCGACGGGTCGAAGGTCGTCATCGAGGTCGCCGCGGCCGGGGTCTGCTTCCCCGACGTGCTCCTGACCCGTGGGCAGTACCAGATCACCCCCGACCTCCCGTTCGTGCCGGGCTCCGAGGTGGCCGGTCGCGTGCGGTCGGCGCCGGTCGGGAGCGGTTTCGCCGAGGGTGACCGGGTGGCGGCCTTCCCCTTCCTCGGCGGCTTCGCCGAGCTCGTCGCGGCCGACCCGGCGATGGTCTTCCCGCTGCCCGACTCGGTGACGTACGAGGCCGGCGCCGCGCTGCCGATGAACTACCTCACCTGCCACTTCGCCCTGCGTGAGCGCGCTGGCCTGCGCCCGGGTGACGACGTGCTCGTCCACGGCGCGGCGGGCGGCATCGGCACGGCGGCCGTCCAGCTCGCCGCGGCCTGGGGCGCCCGCGTCATCGCCGTCGTCTCCTCAGCAGACAAGGCCGAGGTCGCCCGGGCTGCCGGCGCGCACGACGTCGTCCTCGCGGACGGTTTCCGGGATGCCGTCGCCGACCTCACGAGCCGGCGCGGCGTCGACGTCGTCGTCGACCCCGTGGGCGGCGACCGCTTCACCGACTCCTTGCGCTCGCTGTCCCCCGGTGGGCGGCTGCTCGTCATCGGGTTCACCGCCGGGTCGATCCCCGAGGTCAAGGTCAACCGCCTCCTGCTGGGCAACATCTCGGTCGTCGGGGTCGGCTGGGGTGCGTGGTGGACCGGGCGTGGAGGACCGGGCCCCGCCTACCTGCGTCGCCAGTGGGACGACCTGCTGCCGTTGCTCGACTCCGGCGCCATCGACCCGGTGATCGGCGAGGTCCGCGAGCTCGACGACGTCGTGGCCGCCCTCACCGCGGTCGACGAGCGCCGCGCGACCGGGAAGATCCTGCTCACCCCGTAGATCCCGCG
>DATIAB010000202.1:0-5543 GCA_035458265.1 Ornithinibacter sp.
GAACCCCTCCGCGCTCTACCGCTTCGAGACCGATGCCGACCACACCGTGCCCCGGCCCGGCGTGCTCGTCGTCACGCTCGGCGCGTTCGTCGACGCCGGCCAGATCCAGTCGGTCCTCGGCGGGCACCTCCTCGAGACCGGTGACCCCGAGGTGGTCGCGTCCTTCGACATCGACCAGCTGCTCGACTACCGCGGCCGCCGCCCGGCCATGGTCTTCGACACCAACCGGTGGGTGCAGTACGACGACCCGACGATGCTCCTGCACCGCCTCACCGATCGCGACGGCCAGACCTACTACGTGCTCACCGGCCCCGAGCCCGACTACCAGTGGGAGCGGGTCATCGAGGCCATCCGCGAGCTCGTCGTGCGCCTGGGCATCACGCTGGTGGTGCACACGCACGGCATCCCCATGGCGGTGCCGCACACTCGCCCCGTCGGCATGACGGCCCACGCGACCGATGCCTCACTCATCGGCGACACCATCTCCCCCTTCGGGCGTGTGCAGGTGCCCGGGTCGATCGGGGCCCTCCTCGAGTTGCGCCTCGGCGAGTCCGGCCACCAGGCCGTCGGGTTCGCGATCCACGTGCCCCACTACCTCGCCGGGGCCGAGTGGGCCGAGGGTGCCCTCGCCGCCCTCAACGCCATCGTCGACGTCACCGGGCTGAACCTGCCCAACGACGACCTCGTCCTGCGCGCCCGCAGCAACCAGCAGGCCATCGCCGCCGAGGTCGAGGGCAACGACGACGCCCGCGCGGTCGTGAACGCCCTGGAGCAGCAGTACGACACCTACCTCGAGGGCAAGCAGCGGCCCAGCCTGCTCGCCACCGAGGCCTCGCAGCTGCCGTCGGCCGACGAGCTGGGTGCCGACTTCGAGAACTTCCTGCGCCACGTGGCCGACGACGAGCCCAGCTAGCCCTCGGGCCCAGCCGGTCCACGGCTAGTCCTTCGCCTCGGACCACCGGTGGATCACCGACGTGTCCGCGACGAACCGCACGGGTGCGCCACCGGCCCACCGCCGTGAGGCGTCCTGGAGCGCCCGGTCCACCCGCGCCGCGACCTCTCCAGCATGCTCGGCCGGGGCGTGGACGAGCAGCTCGTCGTGCAGGCACAGCACGACCTGTGCGCCGAGGTCACGCGTCGTGGCCCGCACCGTCGCCGCCCACGCCTTGAACAGCTCGGCCGCCGCCCCCTGGATGATCGCGTTGCGCGCGAAGCGTCCCCGGGCCGCGTCGAGCGCCGGGTCCGCCCCGGCACCGTCCCCGGCCAGCACGCTCGCGGTGGGGATGAGCCGCCCGCCGTACGTGCGCAGTGGCGCTCCCCGCACCCCCGAGTCGTACGCCCGGTCGAGCAGGCCCATCGCCACGGGGTAGGCCCGCTCCAACCCCTTGAGAGCCTCCCCGGCCGCCCCGCTGCGCTGGCCGTACATCGCCGCGAGCACGGCGATCTTGGCCACCGGCCGCTCCACCCCGAGCCGCGCGGCCACCGGTGCGTACAGGTCGTCGGCCTGCGTGGCCGCCGCGAACACGGCATCCCCGCTCACCACCGCGAGCACCCGCGGCTCGATCTGCCCCAGGTCGGCCCGGACGAACACGTACCCCGGGTGCGCCGCGACACCGGGCCGCAGCGCCGCCGGGAGGTTGTGCAGCCCGTTCTCCGCCGTCATCCGCCCGGCCGCGCCGTCGCACGCCGTCCACCGACCCCGCAACCGGTCGTCGCCGCCCACGTGGGCGTCGAGCCAGCGGTAGCCGTACGTCGTCGCGATCCGCTCGTCACGGCGCCACCTGAGCAGCGCGTCGACGAGAGGGTGCACCGATCGATACGGCTCGAGCACCCACTTGCGCGTGTTCGGCACGTCGACCCCGACGGCCGCGAGCAGCTCGCGCACCTGCGCCGGGTTGCGCAGGTCGGTGGACTCGAGGCCGGGGGCATGCCGCAGCACGAGTGCGTCACGCACCCGCCGGGATGCCGTCTCGTCGACGTCCGTGGCCGGTCGCGGCCCCGCGGCGCCGGTGATGAGCCGCTCGGTGCGCTCGCGGTCGATGGGCAGCCCGTCGCGCTGCAGCTCGAGGCAGAGCAGTGCCGCCGCCGACTCCGAGTACACGGTCGCGGGGAGGCGCACCGAGGTCGCCGCCGCGGTGTCGTGCTGCAGGTGGGCCGTCTCCAGCGCGGCCTCGGCCCACGTCTGAAGGTGCCCTGGGTCGCGCAGCCACGATACGTGGTCACCGCGCAGGTGCCCGTCCCCGTCGGCGAGCGCGTGGGCGTCGAGGGCTTGGCGATCGGCGGCGAACTCGAACAGGTCGCCGGTCGGCGGGGGAGGCACCGCATCGACCGGGATGCCGTGCGCGGCGGCCCAGCACTGGCCGGCGGTCGCGCTCCACCCGCCGTGCAGGAGCCGGTGGGCCTCGGCCACGTCCCAGGCCCGAGCGAGGGTGACGCCGGCCTCGACGACGGGCGCTGCGGCATCCGCCGCCGCCCACCACACCCAGCGAGGCGAGGTGCGCTCCTCGAGGGCGCGGACGGCATCCGGCGCCTGTTCCAGGGGCACGATCCGGCACCGGCCCTCGAGGAGCAGCGCAGCGTGGCGTGGCCCGGCGCCGTGAGGGGTCACGGCGAGCGTCGCGACGGCTCCGGGGATCATCGCTGCAGCGTAGGCGGAGGGTACGTCAGTGGCGGCCGGTGGGGACCGTCGGCGTGGCAGGATGACGAGTTGACGCCAGCGTGCCGCACGGGCCGCGCCGGCCAGGCTTCAGGAGGACGACGTGGCACTTCCCGGCACCGATGGGGGACGCACGAGCGACGCGGTCAAGGACGTCAAGAGCGCACTCGAGCAGGCCCACGCGGGCGGCGGCGACGACGGAGTGCTGGGCCGGCAGTCGACCAAGCTCGTGCAGAACATCCTCGACCTCGGGGTCGACGGCAAGGGTTGGTTCGACTCGGCATCGTTCGAGGCCGACGAGGCGCTGCGCGCGCACGACGGCGACGTCGAGGCCGCCGTGGCCGCCCTCGTTCGCAGTCACGTGACCAAGGGCGCCGCGACCGGGTTCGTCACCAGCGTCGGCGGGTTCATCACCATGCCCGTGGCGCTGCCCGTCAACCTGCTGGCGTTCTACCTGCTCGCGACCCGGATGACGGCATCCATCGCCAAGGTTCGCGGCTATGACCTCGCGTCGGAGCAGATCCGCACGGCGGTGCTGCTCACGCTCGTCGGCGCCGACGCCGACGACCTGTTGCGCAAGGCCAACGTCGTCGTTCCCGGTGGGACCCTGTCCAACCTCGCGGTGCAGCGCCTGCCCGGGCCGGTGCTCATGGTCGTGCAGAAGGGCATCGGGTTCCGGCTGCTCGCCCAGCTCGGCACCAAGTCGTTCGCGCGACTCGGGCGGCTCGTCCCCGTCGTCGGCGGGGCCATCGGTGGCGGACTCGACGCGTACATGCTGGGCCGCTTCGCGAGGAACGCCAAGGACCAGTTCCCGAGGGTGGCGCCCGCCGTGACCGCCGTGCCCGCCCGTCCCGCCATCGACAGCTGACGAGAGGCGTACGTCACGCTCAGCGCGGGAACGGGAATCGCGCGCCGTACGTCAATCGTTGAGCACGTCGGCACCCGTGGGCACCAAGGCCCACGAGTGGCCGGTTTCGCCCCAGGAGGATCCCATGGCATCACCCAAGCGCTTCGCGGCCGTCGCCGCCGTCTACCAGGCCATTCGCCTCGCCGTGCGCCCGGGCGGCCCGTCGCTCGGTGAGCGCGCTGGTGCCATGCCCCGGCTCGTGCGGGCCGCGCTCAAGGGCGACTACACCGGGATCACCAAGGGCCGGCTGGCCCTGATGGCCGCCGCAGTGGCCTACATCGTGTCGCCGATCGACCTCATCCCCGAGTTCGTCTTCCTCGCCGGGCTCGCCGACGACGCGTTGGTGATGAGCTGGCTGGCCACCCAGTTCGTCGAGGAGACCGAGGCGTTCCTCGCCTGGGAGCTCGCTCAGGTGTCTCCGGCCTACGCCGCAGCATCGGGCCACTCGATGCCCTCGGACACGCCGTTCGACACGGTGCGCGGGAACGTCGTCTCCTGACCCGCGCTCGCGTCGTTCCGGGGGTCGTCGTCCACAGGTGAGTGACGACTCCGGTTGTCCACAGGTCTGAACGCCCTCGATTGGGCGCCTCCTCCCGACCCGGGGGAGCGTGTCGCCATGACAGCAGACATCACCCTTCGTGGGCCCGGCGACATCGTCGCGGTCCTGCCCTACCACCTGGGCTACCACCCGCGCGACAGCGTGGTGGCGGTCTCCCTCCGCGGTCGGCTGCTCGGGCTCGTGGCCCGGGCCGACATCCCGCCCCCGGGCCATGAGGATGCCGTGGCCTCCTGGCTCGTGGGTCCGCTCGTGCGTGACGGCGCGAGCTCCGTCATCGTCGTCGGGTTCGAGGACGAGCCGGATGCCGCGCGACCCGTCGTCCTCTGCGTCGCCGAGCACCTCGAGCGTGCCGGGGTGGAGGTGCTCGACGTGACGGTCGTGCGCGACGGGCGGCGCTTCTCACCGCGGTGCGCCAAGGACTGCTGCCCCCCCGAGGGCGTGGTGCTGCCCGAGCCGGCAGACGTTCCCGGGGTGGCCGAGTACGTCGCGAGGGGCCGCTCGCCCCTGGTCTCGCGCGATGCCGTCGACGGGTTGGTCGAGCCCGACCGGGATGCGAGTCAGGGCGTTGCTGACGCGATCGCGGCGCGTGGCACGATGTCGCGCCGCCGGCTGCGCCGCCGCTCTGCCGCCGCGTGGGCCGTGGCCCTGCGTCACCCGTGTGCCGACGATGCTGGTGGAGGTGTCGCCGACCACGCAGGCAGGGGGCAATCCCCGGCGCGGGCCCGAGGGGGCCCGGCTGCGAGCTCCGTCCTCGCCGACCTCGCTCTGGGCCTGCACGACATCGCCTGGCGCGACGGACTCATCGCGTGGCTGGCGCCCGGGGTCCTGCCCGTCGAGGACCTCGAGGCCGCCGCGGTGCGTCTGCTGGAGTCCTCGCTGCCCGCGTGGGGCGGGATGGGGTTCGACTCCGAACGGGGTGCCGGACGTGACGAGCTGCTCCAACGCCTTCTCATGCTGTGCCGGTGCATGCCGGACGAGGTCCCGGACGAGGCCGCCGCGGTGTGCACGGTGGTGGCGCACGTGGCGTGGGCGGGAGGCGACGGCTCCCTCGCCCGAACAGCGGTCGATCGGGCTCTGCGCCTCGTTCCCGACTACCGGCTCGCGCGGCTGCTCGAGCGGCTCATCGATAACGGCATCCGCTTCCCGCTGCCCGAACGGGACGGCGAGCCGACCGGGGAGAGCGGAATGCTGGATCGCGCCGGTTGACCGTTACTCGGACGGGGAAGCCACAGCGCGCGCGTGCGGTTTACCATGGAGCCGGTCATGAGTCCCAGTGCCAAACCCCGGTTTGCTGGGCGGCAACCCTCCTCGCGGTGGGGTGCCCCGGGTGATGACCTGGCCGTGCCCCAACCGGTGCGGCAAGCGCGATGTCCGAGGAGCACCTGTCATGACGGCCACCCCCACGAGGTCCACCTCGGCGG
>DATIAB010000203.1:0-3666 GCA_035458265.1 Ornithinibacter sp.
CAGCTGGCGTACTCCTCGCCCGAGTCGGCGAGCCGGGCGATCTCGACCGCGCGTCCCTGGTTCAGGTGGCCGCGACGCCGGCGGCCCACACCACCGCGGCGAGGAACGCGGCGACGAGCTCGATCAGGATCGACGTGGCCACGGCGTGCAGGGCGCCCTTGGTCGAGGGCCACGCGAGCGCTCCGCCCAGTCGTACCCGCTCGGCGAGGTAGACACCGAGGACGAACCCGATGAACATCCCGATGACGGGGACCACGAAGAACCCGACGAACGCGAGCAGGCCGCCGGCGAGGAGGGTGCGCGTCGGCACACCGGAGGCCGTGAGCCGTCGGCCGGGGACGAGGTACTTCACGACGGACCCGACGACGAGGAAGACCGCGGCGACGGCGAACACGGCCCAGGCGGTCGACGTACCGATCTCGAGGGCCCACACCAGGATCGCGCCGAGCACCAGGATGGTCCCCGGCAGGACGGGCACGATGATGCCCGCGATGCCGACGGCGATCGCGAGGGCGACGAGGATCTCGAGGGGGGTCACGGGGCACAGCCTCCCAGACGCCGCCCACCCGCTGGACGGGGACGCAGAACGGCCCCGGAGAGCGTGTCCGGGGCCGTTCTGGAAGTCGGTGGTGGTCGGTCGGTCTCAGGCCTCGCTGCCCGCGGCGGGGGTGTCGAGCTTGTGGGTCTCGTCGTGGACGGTCGCGGCGACCTCGCGGAGCTTCTCGCCGTGCTCGCGGGCGTGGTGGGCGCAGAACAGCAGCTCGCCGCCGGTCTGGAGCTCCACCCGCAGGTAGGCCTGGGCGCCGCAGCGGTCGCAGCGGTCACCAGCCGTGAGGACGGCCTGGGTGGGTGCGGTGGCAGTGGTCACGTCAGCCTCATTTCTGTTCATCGGTGTCTGGCCCAACGTAGCCAGTGGGGCAAAGATTCCCTGCTGCGGTTTCAGGTGCGAGAACTCCTCAAGTCAATCACGTCACACCCGAGCCCGCTGGCGTTGTCCTCAAGCGTGGACGAGCCGTTGCAGAAGCGATACCTGTCAGGTGCCCCACGCTAGCCCTGCCCATGCGCGGCGCGAGGCAGGCGTGCCTCCGTCGGCGTCCGGCGTGTCGCAGGTAGGTTCTTCCCTTGTGGCAGCACCATCGGACAACACCTACAACGCCGCACACCTCCTCGTCCTCGAGGGGCTCGACGCGGTCCGCAAGCGACCGGGCATGTACATCGGCTCGACCGACACGCGCGGGCTGATGCATTGCCTCTGGGAGATCATCGACAACGGCGTGGACGAGGCCCTGGCCGGGGTCGCGCACCGCGTCGAGGTGACGCTGCACGACGACGGCTCGGTCGAGGTGTACGACGACGGGCGCGGCATCCCGACCGACAAGGAGCCCAAGACCGGCCTGTCGGGCGTCGAGGTGGTCGCGACCAAGCTGCACGCCGGTGGCAAGTTCGGCGGCGGCTCCTACGTCGCCACGGGCGGCCTGCACGGCGTCGGCCTGTCGGTGGTCAACGCCCTCTCCGCCCGCATGGACATCGACGTCGACCGGTCGCCGTCCCAGCAGGGCCTGTCCTTCCAGCGGGGTGTGCCTGGCGTCTTCGACGGCGACGGGCCCGGCGCGTCCTTCACGCCGCAGTCCGGCCTCTCGCGCAAGGGCAAGCGCGTGGCGAAGGGGAAGACCGGCACCCGGATCCGCTTCTGGCCCGACCGGCAGATCTTCACCAAGGACGCCCGGTTCGAGATGGACGGCCTCATCGGCCGCGCCCGCCAGACGTCGTACATCGTCCCGGGCCTCGAGCTCGTCATCCGCGACCAGCGCACCGACGAGATGGTCGAGGAGAAGTTCCGCCACGACGGCGGCATCGCGGAGTTCGTCGAGTTCCTCTCCCACGGCGAGCCGGTCACCGACATCCTGCGCCTGCAGGGCACCGACACCTTCACCGAGACGGTGCCCCTGCTCGACGACAAGGGCCACATGACGCCGCAGGAGGTCGAGCGCGAGCTCACCGTCGACGTCGCGGTGCGGTGGGACACGGCGTACGACACCGAGCTGCGCTCGTTCGTCAACGTGATCGCCACGCCCAAGGGCGGCACCCACGTCAGCGGCTTCGAGGCCGCCCTGACCAAGACCTTCAACGACGCCATGCGCGCCGCCAAGGTGCTCAAGGCCGCCGACACCGACGTCATCAAGGACGACGTGCTCGAGGGTCTGACGGCCGTGGTGACCGTGCGGCTCGCGGAGCCGCAGTTCGAGGGCCAGACCAAGGAGATCCTCGGCACGCCGGCCGCGCGCAGCGTCGTGCGCAAGGTGGTGGCCGGCGAGCTCAAGGCGTTCCTCACCTCGACCAAGCGGGCCGAGAAGGCGCAGGCCAAGCTCCTGATGGAGAAGGTCGCGGGGGCGTCGAAGACCCGGCTGGCCGCGCGCCAGCACAAGGAGAACCAGCGCCGCAAGAACGCCCTGGAGTCCTCCGCGCTGCCCGCCAAGCTGTTCGACTGCCGCAGCACCGACACCGAGCGCACCGAGCTGTTCATCGTCGAGGGCGACTCGGCGATGGGCACGGCGAAGGCCGCCCGGAGCAGCGAGTTCCAGGCGCTGCTGCCGATCCGCGGCAAGATCCTCAACGTGCAGAAGGCCACCGTCGGCGACATGCTCAAGAACGCCGAGTGCGCCTCGATCATCCAGGTCGTCGGCGCCGGCTCGGGCCGTACGTTCGACCTCGAGGCGGCCCGCTACGGCCGGATCATCCTGATGGCCGACGCCGACTCCGACGGCGCCCACATCCGCTGCCTCCTGGCGACGCTCTTCTTCAAGTACATGCCTGACCTCGTCACCTCCGGCCGGGTCTTCACCGCCGTGCCGCCCCTGCACCGGATCGAGATCTCCAACCCGAAGAAGGGGATGGACAAGTACGTCTACACGTACTCGGACGACGAGCTGCAGCGCAAGCTCGCCGAGCTGAAGAAGAAGAACGTCCGCTGGAAGGACCCGGTGCAGCGCTACAAGGGCCTCGGCGAGATGGATGCCGACCAGCTGGCGGAGACCACGATGGACCCGCGGCACCGCACCCTGCGTCGGCTCACCGTCGACGACGCGGAGGCCTCCGCGCACGTCTTCGAGCTGCTCATGGGCTCCGACGTCGCGCCGCGCAAGGAGTTCATCGTCCAGGGGGCCTACGACGTGGACATGGAGACGCTCGACGCGTGAGCCGCTTCGTCCGGTTCCAGAGCCCGGAGACGTCGTCCCGCGGCATCCACGTCGGGGTCTTCGGGCTGGTCAACGTGCTGGGCCGTGGCGGCGGCCTGTCCGCCGCGGACGAGGCGTACCGCGTGCGGACCAACCGCTGGTTCGACGATGCCTACCCGGATCCCTCGACCGTGGACCCGCTGGTCTACGACCCGGCGGTCAACCCGGAGGCGGTGGCGTGGTTCACGGTGCCGGCCGCCAGTCACCTGGTCGAGGCCACCCGGGGCCACCTCGACATCCTGGATCGCCACGGCGTCGCGTGGGAGCGGGTGGAGTCCGACGACCCCGGGCGCGTGGTCTACGAGGACGAGCACCAGGTGGTCGTCGTACCTCGCTGACCGTCGTACGGACCGAACGGCCGTGGCCGGACCGCCCGCGAGCGCGGTCGGTGCGGGTGAGACGTCCCATCGGTCCGTACGACGGCCGCGTG
>DATIAB010000204.1:0-2549 GCA_035458265.1 Ornithinibacter sp.
GATGACGCCCTCGTCGACCAGGTCGACGGCGATGCGGAACGCCGCCTCCGCCGTGCGCTTTCCGACCCTGGTCTGGAGCATCCAGAGCTTGCCGCGCTCGATGGTGAACTCGATGTCGCAGACGTCGCGGTAGTGGGCCTCCAGGCGCGCCATGATGTCGAGCAGCTCGTCGTAGCTGGCCTTGTCGAGCCCCTCGAGGTCGGCCAGCGTCAGGGTGTTGCGGATGCCGGCGACGACGTCCTCACCCTGGGCATCGGCCAGGTAGTCGCCGTAGACCCCGACGGCCCCGGTCGACGGGTCGCGGGTGAACGCGACGCCGGAACCGGAGTCCGACCCCCGGTTGCCGAACGCCATGGCCTGGATGTTGACGGCTGTGCCGAGGTCGGTGGGGATGTTCTCGCGGCGGCGGTACAGGATGGCGCGGGGCGAGTTCCACGAGTTGAAGACCGCGAGGACCGCGCCCTGCAGCTGCGCCCGGGCCTCCTGGGGGAACGGTGCCCCGGAGTCCTCCTCGACGATCGCCTTGAACCGGGCCACCAGCGCTCGCAGGTCGTCCGCGTCGAGCTCGAGGTCGTCACTGACACCCTTGGCGTCCTTGGCCTCGTCGAGGGCGTCCTCGAAGCGGTGCCCGTCGAGGTCGAGCACCGTCTTGCCGTACATCTGCACGAGTCGGCGGTAGGAGTCCCAGGCGAACCGCGGGTTGTCGGTCTGCGCGGCCAGCCCTTCGACCGAGGTGTCGTTGAGGCCGATGTTGAGCACCGTCTCCATCATCCCGGGCATCGAGAACTTCGCGCCCGAGCGGACCGAGACGAGCAGCGGGTCCTTCGCGTCGCCGAGGCGGCGACCCATCCGGGACTCGAGGGTGGCGAGGTGCTTGTCCACCTCGGCGAAGAGCTCGGGTGGCACGCTGCCGGAGGCCAGGTACGCCCGGCACGCCTGCGTGGTGATCGTGAAGCCCGGCGGCACCGGGATGCCGAGGCGCGTCATCTCCGCGAGGTTGGCCCCCTTGCCGCCCAGGAGGTCCTTGTCCGCCATGCTGCCGGTCTCGAAGTCGTGGACGAACGGGGACTCGGACATGGGTGCCTCCTGCTGTCGGGATACTACGCATCGTAGGACCGTTGCGGCATGCCGCGCTCGTTGGGGTCGCCTCAGGTGAGGGAGAGTCGGTAACGGTCGCCCGCACGGGTGAAGCCGACCCGCTCGTAGTAGGGGCTCACCATCCCGGGCGCCGTCAGCACCTCCCGGAAGCCGCGGTCCCGGAACAGGCCGGACTGCCGGAAGACGAACTGGCCGGGGCTGAAGTCACGCCACCGTGGGGTGACGTAGTCGAGCTCGACCTCTGCCGTGCCGTTCCCCGCGTCGCGCACGACGATCACGCCCGCGGTCTCGTCGGCGTGTTGCACGAGGTAGGTCAGGCGGCCCTCGGCGACTCCGCCGGTGAAGGAGGGGAAGAAGGCGTCGATGTCAGCCCGGTGGGCTGCGAGGAAGTGGTGCAGGTACGCGTCGTCCTCACGCACCGGGAGCACGGCATAGGCCTGGTCGTCGGTGCGCTCGCGCAGCAGCGTGACGATGAAGTAGAGGTTGATCGCCGCCAGGACGACGTTCATCGCGACCATCGGCCAGACACCGATCATCGCGTTGAACACGATGAGGATGAGGCACGCCACGGTGTTGAGGATCCGCAGCCGCAGGATGCGTGCCTGCAGCAGCGAGTAGATGAGCAGTGCCGAGCCGAACCAGCCCAGTGCGTCGACCCAGGTCACGCGAATCAGCCCAGACCGAAGCGCACCGTCACCGTGACGGTGACCGTGCTCTCGCCGGCTTCGACCGGCATCGCGCCGCCCGAGTCCATCGCGGCCAACGCCCGCATCTTCGGCGCCGGGCCGATCCCGCCACCGCCCTCGATGACCCTCACCGCCTGTCCGAGGGGGCGACCGGCGAGGTCGGCATACTGCGTGGCGGTGCGCACGGCATCCTCGAAGGCACTGGCGCGTGCCCTCTCGAGCAGCGGCGCCTTCTCGTCCACCTCGAGTCGCACGCCGTCCAGCCCAAAGGCGTCGCCCGCCGCCTCGGCGAGAGCGCTGATCAGGTCGCCGACGCGGTCGCGGTCGCGCACGAGCAGCCGCATGGTCTGGTGCGCGGTGTAGCCGATGACACCCCGTCCCTCGCGGTCCCAACGGGAGTTGACCCCCATGCCCGTCGTCTGCCGGTCGGCAGCGGCGACCCCGGCCTCGGTGGCTGCCGCGAGGGCGGCCGTGACCCGCTCGGTCGCCTTCGCCAGGGCGCCGGCGACGTCCGGTGCATCGCAGTTCACGCGCGCATCGAGGACGACGACGTCGGGGACGGCACTCGCGGTGCCGGTGCCGGTCACTTCCACGTGGTCGAACATGGGCGTCACTGTAGGCGCGCCGCGCTGCGATGGGCAGTGTTTCCGCCTACCTGTCGGTAGGAGGTTCAATCATCGGTATGCCGTCAGCCCCGTCCATCGCCAACTCCGTCACCGTGCGCCTCACCCTGCCTGCACGGGCGACCGCCGTCAGCGAGATGAC
>DATIAB010000205.1:0-2047 GCA_035458265.1 Ornithinibacter sp.
AGTGCACCCGCCGCTGCGACTTCTGCCAGATCGACACCGGCAAGCCCCAGCCGCTCGACCGTGACGAGCCGCGCCGGGTGGCCGAGAGCGTGCAGACCATGGGCCTGCGCTACGCCACGATCACCGGCGTCGCCCGCGACGACCTCCCCGACGGCGGCGCCTGGCTGTACGCCGAGACGGTGCGCGCCATCCACGAGCTCAACCCCGACACCGGGGTCGAGAACCTCATCCCCGACTTCAACGGCAAGCCCGACCTCCTCCAGGAGGTCTTCGAGTCGCGTCCCGAGGTGCTCGCCCACAACGTCGAGACGGTGCCGCGGATCTTCAAGCGGATCCGTCCGGCCTTCCGCTACGACCGCTCGCTCGACGTGATCACCCAGGCCCGCGACTTCGGCCTGGTGACCAAGTCCAACCTGATCCTCGGCATGGGCGAGACCCGCGAGGAGGTCAGCCAGGCACTGCGCGACCTCCACGAGGCCGGGTGCGAGCTGATCACCATCACGCAGTACCTCCGTCCCTCCGCCCGGCACCACCCCGTCGAGCGCTGGGTCAAGCCGGAGGAGTTCGTCGAGCTCAAGGCCGAGGCCGACGAGATCGGGTTCGCCGGCGCGCTCTCGGGTCCGCTGGTCCGCTCGTCCTACCGCGCCGGACGGCTGTACGGTCAGGCGATGGACGCGCGCGCCGCGGCCGCCGTCTGATCCTGACCCACCCGCACCACCCCGCACCTGTTGAACACCTGACCGGACAAGGCCACCTCATGTCGACCCCCGCCACCACGCCCAGCTCGCGCCGCGGGCAGATCATGCAGACCTACCAGATGGCCAAGCGGAGCGACCCGCGGCTCGGCCTGATCGTGCTGGGCGTCTTCGTGCTCGGTGCCGCCCTGGGCTTCGCGCTCATGTGGGTCCTGCCCGGCGACGGCCTGCTCGGGTGGATCATCTCGGTCGTCGGTGCCCTGCTCATCGGCGCGCTCTGCGCGCTGCTCGTGTTCGGCCGCCGCGCCCAGAGGGCGGCGTACACCCAGATGGAGGGCCAGCCGGCCGCTGGGGCGGGCGCCCTGCAGATGCTGCGCCGCGGCTGGAAGGTCGACCCGGTCGTCGGCTTCACCAAGCAGCAGGACGTCGTGCACCGCGTGGTCGGTCCTCCCGGCATCGTCCTGGTCGGCGAGGGCTCGAGCCCCAGCCGCGTCAAGGCGCTGCTCGCGACCGAGCGCAAGAAGCACGAGCGTGTCGCCTACGGCGTCCCGATCCACGAGGTCGTCTGTGGCCGCGGCGAGGGCGAGGTGCCCCTGCCCAAGCTGGTGCGCCACGTCCAGAAGCTCGGCCGCAACGTGAAGCCCGCGGAGATGACCGACATCCTTCAGCGCCTCAAGGCCCTCGACGCCCAGCGCGGCAAGCTGCCGCTGCCCAAGGGACCGATCCCGACGTCGATGAAGGGCATGCGGTCCCAGCAGCGCGGCCGCTGAGGCAATCCTCCGATCGGCCTCAGACCATCACGGTGCGGGTGCCGGCCGCGACGTCGTGCAGCCCGCGACCGTCGAAGGTCAGCAGCGGCGGGACGAGCAGCGCGACCAGGACGGAACGACCGAGCGCACGCAGCAGCGAGACCGGCTTGCCGGAGCCGTCGTGGCGCACCACCCGCAGCCGGGTGGCGAGCTTGCCGAACGACCCACCCGCGAGTGCGGTGAAGAGCGCGGACTCGACCACGAACAGCGCCAGCGTGCCGAGGCCGTTCGGGTTGCCACCGAGGACACCGACCGCCACGAGACCCTCGACGACGGCCAAGCAGGTGATCCAGTCGACGAAGAGGGCGAGGATGCGCCGTCCCCAGGTGGCCGACTCGAGCTCCGGTGTTACAGCGCTGGTCACGCGCCCAGCCTAGGCGGGGCTCGGGGACGGCCCATCGACCGGTCACCCGTAACACGGGCGAAACAAACGGGATACGGTCTGGAAACTGCTCCGACCTAGCGTGGCGGCACGGTGCAACGAGGCTCCGCTCCCGAACGCTGCAAACTCGACGTGCGCACGCCGCCGTCAAGGAGGAACCG
>DATIAB010000206.1:0-5085 GCA_035458265.1 Ornithinibacter sp.
CAGAACGTCGGCGCGTACGGCCAGGAGGTCGCGCAGACGATCGCCCGGGTCAGGGTGTGGGACCGCCTCGAGGGGCGGGTGCGCACGATGATGTCGCTCGACTGCCGCTTCCGCTACAGGACCTCGCTGTTCAAGGGCACCGACCGCTACGTCGTGATCGACGTGATGTTCCAGCTGGTCCCGGGGACCTTGTCGCAGCCCGTGCGCTATGCCGATCTGGCGACCCAGCTCGGGGTGGAGGTCGGGGACCGCGTGCCGCTGGTTGAGGCGCGGGAGGCGGTGCTCGCCCAGCGCCGACGTCGCGGGATGGTTCTTGAGGCTGGCGACCACGACACGTGGAGCTGTGGGTCGTTCTTCACCAATCCGGTGCTGTCGGCCGAGGAGTTCGCGACGCTGGAGGCACGGGTGGCGCAGCGGCTGGGCGCTGACGTCGAGGGCGTCTCTCCGCCGCGGTACCCGGATGCCGGGGGGCAGGTCAAGACGAGCGCGGCGTGGCTGATCGAGCGGGCCGGGTTCGGAAAGGGCTTCGGGATGCCGGGGCCGGCAGCGTTGTCGACCAAGCACACGCTGGCGGTGACCAACCGAGGCGGGGCGACGGCATCCGAGATCGCGGCCCTGGCGCGGGTGGTGCGCGACGGCGTGTGGGAGGCCTTCGGGGTGGCGTTGGTCAACGAGCCGGTGCTCGTCGGCCACACCCTGTGACGTGTCGACCCATCGACGAGGATCCCGCCGGGCTCCTGGCGATCATGTGGGACGGCCCACGTCAGGGGCGAGCCTGAGGGCCGGCCCACGCAGGGGCGATCCTGAGGGGGCGGCCCACACAGGGACGAACCTGAGAGCCGGGCCCACCAAGGTGGTGGGGGAGGTCCGGATGCTTCACCTGATGAGCCACCCGACGCCCGACCCACCACGTGATCCAACTTGGGATGGATCGGGTGGTGAGCCGGGTCGGGCTCCTGTGGCCCCTTACGCGATCCAACTTTGGGATGGATCGGGTGGTGAGCCGGGTCGGGCTCCTGTGGCCCACCACGCGATCCAACTTTGGGATGGTTCTGGTGCTGGGCCACCGTATGTGGAGCGTCGAGCGCGCCGTCGATCAGGCGGCTTCCGGTGCATCATCCCGGTGGTCCTCGTGGTCCGTGGCGGCTCTGCTCTCGCTGTCCGTGCCGGCTCTGCTCTCGGCATCCTTGCCGACCTTGGTCTCCCCATCCTCGTCATCCTGCTGTCCGAGCAGCAGTCTGAAGTCAGGCCGCGGTACCGGCGAGTACCACTTGGGCTTCTCGGTCGGGCCGTCGAAGAACTCGTGCAACCACCACCACATGGGGGGTTCCGTCACCGCGTGGACCGGGCGGTGCGCCGGGAACCGCCGCCCTCCACCGCGCACCCGCGCCACGAGGTCGGTGGGCGCCCACGCCTCAGGCGGCAGGCGGCGAGGGGTGACGCCAGCCCCTGGACCCGTGGCGGCGTCGACCGCCAGTGCACTGGCTGCGCCCTCCGGCGGGAGGTCGGGGTCACCCGACGACATCCCGACGAACAGCTCGAATCCCGTGCCGTCGAGAGCGTCAGCGACGGTGTCCAAGGTCATCCGGCCCGCACCGGCCTCGAGCCGAGCGAGCATCGCCCGGCTCAGCCCGCGCCGCAGTGCGTAGGCACGCTGGCTCAGGCCGAGCCGTCGACGGTGGTCGCGAAGGGCAAGTCCGACCTCCGCCCCCACGGTGAGGGCACCACGGGCGCGGCGCAGGTGTGGCACCCACTCGTTCGGTAGTCCTCGTGCGTCGTCCATGGCACCAGAGTGCACGGGGGACGGATGCCGGCTCCGGCTCACCTTCTCGCCTGGGGAGAAGTGCGACGGCGCTCCGTGCCTGTGGACGACGGCCCTTGACACGTCGGGGCTCCAGGCGATCCGGAGGAGCTCCGGGGTTCAGCATGACGCGGGCGAGTTGGCTCACCGGGTGAAGCATCTGGACGTCCCCAGACGGGTTACCAGTGCGGGCTCTCAGGAATGGCCGCACCGAGCCCAGGGAAAGCCCTCCCCGCGCCTCATCCGCCCCTGACCCACCATCTCAGGCGCTCAGCCAGGCGTCGATGTCCCGCGAAGCCGCCGCCACCACGTCTGACGGTGCCCGGCTGGCTCGCAGCGACCCCATGGCCAGAGCCGCCAGCCCGACGTCATCGACGCCGTGGACGTCACGCGCGGTCTCGTACTGCTCGCCCAGCCGTGTCCCGAAGATCACCGGGTCGTCTGCCCCGAGCGCCACGGTCACCCCCGCATCCAGCAACTGGCGTAGCGGGACGTCGGCAGCCTTGCGATACACCCCGAGCGCGACGTTCGACCCCGGGCACACCTCGAGCGCGACGCCCGAGGCGACGACCCGCTCGAGCACGGCGACGTCCTCGACGCAGCGCACCCCGTGTCCGAGCCGGTCTGGCCGAAGCGAGTCCAGGGTCTGGGCCACGGCCTGCGCGCCGAGCAGCTCGCCGGCGTGGGGCAGCAGGGCCAGCCCGGCGCGTTCGGCGATCCCGAAGGCGGCGGCGAACTCCGCCGTCTCACCGCGCCGCTCGTCGTTGGACAGCCCGAACCCCACCACGGTGCCGGCCCCGGACCCGGCGTACCGCGCGGCCAGGCGCGCCAGGGTGCGTGCCTCGAGGGGATGTCGCATCCGGCTCGCCGCGACGACGATCGCCACCTGCGCCGCCCCATCCTCTGCCGACACGGCCCGGGCCTCGTCGAGGACGATCTCGAGCGCTGGGGTGATGCCACCGACGAATGGCGCGTAGGACGTCGGGTCGATCTGCAGCTCCAGCCACCGCGAGCCCTCGGCCCCGTCGTCGAGCGCGGCCTCCCGCACGATCCGGCG
Source organism: Ornithinibacter sp. (assembly GCA_035458265.1). Classification (GTDB taxonomy): domain Bacteria; phylum Actinomycetota; class Actinomycetes; order Actinomycetales; family Dermatophilaceae; genus Fodinibacter. The sequence goes on from DATIAB010000206.1 coordinate 2,859, forward strand.
CATGTCCTCCTCGCCGCGCACGCACGCCCGCGCGGCGTCGTACAGCCTCTGGAACCGGAACCAGCCACGCTCGTCCGCGGCCTCGAAGGTCGGCGGCCAGTCGTGCGTCAACGCGGAAGGAAGCCGGATGCCGTGTCGCTCGGCGAGGTCGCGCACCGTCGCGACCCGCATGGAGCCGGTGAAGTGCAGGTGGAGGTGGGCCTTGGGCAGGTCCGTCACGGACCGCTGGGGCGCAGCGGCCGCATCGCTCACTCGGCGTCGTCGTACTCGGGCAGACGCTCGATGACGTGCATCGCGGCCTCTTCGGCCGACGCCGCGGCACCGTCGATGCCGACGTCCTCCCCGATGAGATGGCTCTCGGTGTCCTCCCCCACACCGCGGTCCGGTGACACCAGGCGCCCGGCCCGCGCGTCACCGACCTCGCCGTCGCCGATCCAGTCGTCCTCGGCCGCGATGCTGTCGGGGTCGTCGCCACCGACGCGGCCGACCTCGTCCAGGCCGGACTCGTTGTCGGGGGCGCCGTAGGCCGAGGTGGGGTCCGGTACCTCCTGGGCGATCCGCTCGTCGATCGTCTCGTCACGGTGCTGCTCGGATGCCGTCACGCCGTGGGCGCGCGACCCCCGGTCGGTGTCGGGAGGCGAGTACCCCCGGTCCAGGACGTCGACGCCGTCGTCGTCCAGGGTGTCCTCGGGCTGCAGCTGGTCCTCGTCGTCCACGCTGTACGTGCCGAGATCGGTGGTCATGCTCTCCTGGGGCTCCGACATGTCCTCAGCCTACGGCGGTGAGCTGCTCGGCGGCGGCGAGGGCGACGCACGTCGCAACTCCGGCCATCGCCGTCTCGACCTCGGTCAGCTGCGGGAAGGACGGGGCCAGGCGGATGTTGCGGTCGCGCGGGTCCAGCCCGTGGGGGAACGACGCCCCGGCTGGCGTGAGGGCGATACCTGCGGCCTTGGCGAGGGCCACGACGCGAGCAGCGCAGCCGTCCGGCACGTCCAGGCTCACGAAGTAGCCACCGGCCGGTCGGGTCCACTCGGCGATGCCCAGCCCGTCGAGGGTGGCGGTCAGTGCGGCATCCACGGCGGCGAACTTCGGCGCCAGGATCTCGCGGTGCCGCAGCATGTGGTCGCGAACGCCCTGCGCCGAGCCGAACAGCTGGACGTGTCGCAGCTGGTTGACCTTGTCCGGGCCGATCGAGGCGAACTGCTGGTGTCCGAGGTAGGCGGCGACGTTCTCGCGGGAGGCGGCGAGGAACGCGACGCCCGCCCCGGCATACGTGATCTTGCTCGTGGACGCGAACATGATCGGGCGGTGCGGATGGCCGGCGGCCGACGCGAGGGAGAGGATGTCGGCCGACTTCGCCTCGTCCGCGGTGAGGTGGTGCAGCGCGTACGCGTTGTCCCAGAAGATCCTGAAGTCCGGGGCGGCCGTCCGCATCGAGGCGAGCCGGCTCGCGACCTCCTGCGTGACGACCGACCCAGCCGGGTTGGCGTACGTCGGGACCACCCACATGCCCTTGATCGAGGGGTTGTCACGCACGAGGGCCTCGACGGCCGCGACGTCCGGTCCGTCGGCCAGCATCGGCACGCTCACCATGTCGATGCCGTACGACGCGAGCATCGTGAAGTGCCGGTCGTAGCCGGGGACAGGGCACACGAACGTGACCTTCTCCTCGTCCTTCCACGGCCTCGGCGAGTCGACGCCGCCGTGCAGCAGGTGCTGGACGAGAACGTCGTGCATCATCGTCAGGCTCGAGCTGCCGCCGGCGACCAGCTGGTCGGGGTCGACCCAGAGCAGCTCGGCGAACATCTCGCGCAGCTCGCGCAACCCGTTCAGGCCCCCGTAGTTGCGCACGTCCACCCCGTCGCGGTCCTTGACGCCCTCGGGCAGGCGCAGCAGCGCGTCGGAGAGGTCGAGCTGGGCGGGGCTGGGCTTGCCACGGGTGAGATCGAGGGTCAGGCCGCGCTCACAGAGGGCGGCGTACGCCGTTCGCTGCTCCTCGAGGTAGGCAGAGAGCTCCTGCGGGGAGCGGTCGGCGAGGGGAGTGACGGCTGCGGTGTCGGTGCTCACCGTCTTATCGTGGCAGAGCGCGACCCGGCGGTGGCCCTGGCCCGGCGAGTTCGCGTCCGAGCAGGGACGTCACGTATGCTTGACGTTCGGTGTGATCACCCATCCTTCGGCATGCCCGAGGGGCGACGTCACACCGGGCGAGGTCCCCTCCCGACCGGGG
>DATIAB010000207.1:0-8235 GCA_035458265.1 Ornithinibacter sp.
GCGGCGAACACCTCCTGGCGCTCGGCGGTGCTGAGCTTGTCGAGGGTGAGCTCGTCGTGGTTGCGCACGAAGTTGGCCCACTGGCTCGTGACGTCGAGATCGGGTCGCTCGCGCAGCGCAGCGGCGAGCGGCCCGGCATCCTCACGGGCGAGCGAGAGGTACAGGCGCTGCATCCCGGTGAAGTCGAACTGCAGGTTGAGGCCGTCACCGTCCGCACCGCCGAAGAACTCCTTCTGCTGCGGGTAGGGGAGGTTGACCTCGCCCAGGAGGGCGGCGTCCCCGAGACGGCGGGTCACGAAGTCCCGGACGTCCTTGAGGTACTCCATCGGGGCGAAGCCGCCGGGCTCGGACCCGGGGTAGGTGTCGTTGGCGAAGAGGAAAGGGACGGCGTCGACGCGAAAACCTGCGACGCCGAGCTCGAGCCAGAAGCCGAGCGTGCGCGCGATCTCCTCCTGCACGGCGGGGTTGGCCACGTTGAGGTCGGGCTGGGTCTTGTAGAAGTGGTGGAGGAACCACTCGCCGGTCCTGTCGTCGAGCTCCCAGATGCTGTCCTCCTGGTCCGGGAAGACGACCTCCTCCTTGCCGCTCGGGGGCTTGGTGGCCGACCACACGTAGTGGTGGCGGTAGGGGTCGTCGACGCTGCGCCGGGCGCTCCTGAACCACGGGTGCTTGTCGGACGTGTGGTTCATGACGAAGTCGACGACGACACGGATGCCGCGGCTGCGGGCGGTGCGCACGAGCTCGACGAAGTCCCCGAGCGTGCCCAGGCGCGGGTCGACACCGTAGAAGTCGGTGATGTCGTAGCCGTCGTCACGCCCGGCGGTCGGGTAGAACGGCATGAGCCACAGGCAGGTGACCCCGAGGTCGGCGAGGTACTCGATGCGCTCGGTCATGCCGCGCAGGTCACCGACGCCGTCACCGTCGGAGTCCTGGAACGTCTCGACGTCGGCGCAGTAGAACACCGCGGACTTCCACCACACGTCGCCGGTCTGGGAGAGCCTCATCGGGTGACCTCCTCCTCCCGCTGGACGGACGGTCGGCCGGTGGTCGCCGCTGCCGGCGGACGGGGGTCGAGCTGCGGCAGCACGTGCTCCCCGAAGGTGTCGATGAACGCCTCCTGCTCCTGGCCCACGAAGTGCAGGTAGACCTCCTCCCAGCCCTGGTCGACGTACTCCTGGATCCACGCCGCGTGCTGCGCCGGGTCGCTGGAGACGTTGACGACCTGGGCGACCTGCTCGGGTGACACGGTCCGTGCCATGACGTCGAAGGCCTCGACGGTCTCGGTGTCCCAGGACACCGGCGGGCCGTGGACGTTGCTGCGCCACTGGTCGTGGGCGATGGCGAGTGCCTCGTCGTCAGTGGGTGCCCAGCTCAGGTGCACCTGCAGGCGGGCGGCGCCCCGGCCTCCGGCATCGCGGTAGGCGTCGAGCACCTGGCGGAGGGTGTCGAGCGGCTGGTTGACGGTCACGAGCCCGTCGGCCCAGGCCGCGTGACGGCCGGCGGTCGCGGGGGTGACGGCCGGCCCGATGAGCGGCGGGACGGCATCCGGGAGGGTCCACAGGCGACCACGGTTGACGGTGACGAGGCCGTCGTGGTCGACGACCTCGCCGGACAGCAGGCGCCGGATGACGTCGACGCACTCGAGGAGGCGGGCGTCGCGGACGTCCTTGCGGGGCCAGGCATCGCCGGTGACGCGTTCGTTGCTGGCCTCGCCGGAGCCGAGCGCTGCCCAGAAGCGCCCGGGGAACATGCTCGAGAGCGTGGCGATGGCCTGGGCGGTGATCGCAGGGTGGTAACGCTGGCCGGGGGCGGTCACGACACCGAAGGGCAGGCTGGTCGTCGCGAGGGCGGCCCCGAGGAAGGACCACGCGAAACCCGACTCGCCCTGGCGCTCGGACCAGGGGGACAGGTGGTCCGAGGACATCGCCGCGGTGAACCCCGCCCGCTCGGCGTGCTGGACGTCGCGCAGGAGACGGCCGGGGGCGACCTGTTCGTGGGAGCAGTGGAATCCGATGACGGTCATCGCATCCACGCAACCCCAGATCTCCCTCCGGGTCAACTCCGGGGGCGCTTCTGCTCCTGCCGCGGGGCGGTCCGGCGGCCACGGGCGGGCCGTCGTGGCCTTGCCGGACGGGCCGGCGGTGGCGAGACTGGATGGCACCGCCCGCGGGGACGCTGCGGGCCGCCGGAGGAGGAGCGCGGGGATGTCGGACGAGGGAATGCACCTGCTGGTGGGCACGACCAAGGGGACCTTCGTCATCGACGGGGGTGCGGACCGCACGGGGTGGCGGGTCCGGGGGCCGTTCTGCGGCGGATGGGCCATCAACCACGTCGTCGCCGACCGCGTGACGGGGGCGATGTGGGCCGGCGGTGGAGACGACTGGACGGGCGCCGGGGTGTGGCGCTCGACCGATCGCGGCGAGACGTGGACGCTCACCAAGCTGACGACCGGCCAGATGGACGCCTGGGCTGCCGACGACCCCGAGTTCGCGGCGTCGATCGGCTGGACCGGGGAGCCCGCGCCCTTCGGCGACTCGTTCGCCCAGGTGTGGTCGCTGGCGCGGGCCAACGGTCGGGTCTACGCGGGCACCAAGCCCGCGGCCCTGCTGGAGAGCGACGACGACGGGGCGACGTTCTCGCAGGTCAAGGGCCTGACCGACCACCCGTCGGCGGGTGAGTGGGGGCCGGGAGCCGCAGGGCTGACGCTGCACACCATCGTTCCCGACCCGAGCGACCCGGAGCGGATGTGGGTCGGCATCTCGGCGGCCGGGATCTTCGCGACGCAGGACGGCGGGGTGACGTGGGAGCGACGCAACGACCTCGCCGACCCGGCCGACGGCGAGGGCCACTCACACCCCGCAGCGGCATCCGACGGGCACACGGGGCTGTGCGTGCACCACGTCGAGCTGGGGGCTCACCGGGCCGATGTGTCAGAGGGCGCGCAGGGCGCCGCGCTCTACCAGCAGAACCACCACGGGGTCTGGCGGTCCGATGACGGCGGGCTGACGTGGCAGGACATCACGGCTGGCCTACCCTCGACGTTCGGCTTCCCGCTGCACGCCCACCCCCACGATGCGCAGACCATCTGGACCATCCCCCTCAACGGCGACAGCGACGGCCGCTACCCGCCGGATGCCGCGGCGGCGGTCTGGCGCTCCCGTGACGGTGGGGCCTCCTGGCACGCCTTGCGGGCCGGGCTGCCCCAGGAGTCGTGCTTCTTCACCGTGCTGCGCCAGGGCATGAGCGGTGACCGGCGGTCACCGGCCGGCGTGTACTTCGGGACAAACACGGGGTCGATCTTCGCGAGCCGCGACGAGGGCGAGACGTGGGACGAGATCGCCCGCCACCTGCCGACCGTGTTGTCCGTCGAGGTCCTCGACCGCGCATCCGGCGCCTGAGCCGTCCGCCTCACAGCGAGCGCTCAGGGACGGCGGGCGGCGAGGAAGGCTCCGGCCACCTCGATGAGCCGGTCGTTCGCCTCCCGCTCGGCGATGGTGGCGCGAGCGCCGTCGGTGCCGTATGGGCGAACGGTCAGCCCGGCATCCTGACAGGCCGCCGCGAACGCCGCCGTGTCCTCACCCAACCCGAACCACACGAAGTTCGCCTGCGAGTCGGTGAGCTCCCAACCCTGCTCGGCCAGCGCCTCGAGCACCCGCTCGCGCTCGGCCACGAGCTCCTTGACCCGCACCTCGAGCTCGTCGGATGCCGTGAGCGACGCCACCGCGGCGACCTGCGCCAAGGCGTTCACCCCGAAGGGGATCGCGGTCTTGCGCAGTGCCTCGGCGACGGGCTCGTGCGCCACGGCGTACCCCACGCGCAGCCCGGCGAGCCCGTAGGCCTTGGAGAACGTCCGCAGCACGGCGACGTTGGGCCGCGACCGGTGCACGGAGAGGGCATCGGGTGAGTCGGGGGCCGTGACGAACTCCAGGTAGGCCTCGTCGAGGACGACGAGCACGTCGCGGGGCACCCGCTCGAGGAAGAGCTCGAGCTCGGCGTCGCCGACGGTCGTGCCCGTGGGGTTGTTCGGCGAGCACACGAGCACCACCCGCGTGCGCTCGGTGATCGCGTCGGCCATCGCCTCGAGGTCGTGCCGGTCGCCAGCGGCCAGCGGCACCATGACCGGCACCGCGCCAGCCAGCGTGACGAGGATCGGGTAGGCCTCGAAGGACCGCCAGGCGAAGACGACCTCGTCGCCGGCGTCACACGTCGCCGCGATGAGCTGCCCCAGCACCCCGACCGATCCCGGCCCGAACGCCAGACGCTCGGCCGGCACCTCGAGGCGGTCCGCGAGCGCCTGGGTCAGGGCACTCACCGCCATGTCGGGGTAGCGGTTCATCTGGCCCGCGGCCGAGCTCACGGCGTCGAGCACCGACGGCAGCGGCGGGTACGGGTTCTCGTTGCTGCTGATCTTGTAGGCCGTGACGCCCGGCGGCGCCGCGGCCGGCTTCCCCGGCGTGTAGGCGGGCAGCCTGCCCAGCGCGGACCGGAGCGTCACGGCATCCTCACTCATGATGGCCACTGTAGGCCGGGCCACGACCGGGCTGGGTCGAACCCCAGGTGCACGGATCCGCGAGCGGTATCACCTCGACCGCGCGGAGCCTCACCGGAGTCGAATCCCGGGTGCACGGATCCGCGAGCGGTATCACCTCGACCGCGGCGAAGAAGGCGGCCGCAGCGGCGGCGAGTCGTCCGCGAATCCGGCTCACGCGGCATCCCACCTGTCACACTGCCACCGTGAAGAACTTCCTGATCCGCGTTGCCGTCAACGGTGTCGCCCTGTGGGTGGCCGCCCTCGTCATCGAGGGGATCGACCTCGCCGAGAACGAGTCCACCTTCTCGACCAAGGTCCTGACGATCGTCCTCGTCGCGCTCGTCTTCGGCCTGCTCAACGCCGTCATCAAGCCCATCGCGACGCTGCTCTCGCTGCCCTTCATCGTGCTGACGCTCGGACTGTTCATCTTCGTCGTCAACGCCTTCATGTTGCAGCTGACCGAGTGGATCAGCGACTGGCTGAACCTCTCCTTCACCATCGACGAGTTCTTCTGGGATGCCGTGTTCGGCGCCGTGATCATCACCCTCGTCTCGTGGGTGCTCAACGTCGTGCTCCCCGAGGACGACTGACCGCACGGCCACGGCTGGCGCGAGCACGGCTGGGGCAAGCACGGCTGGGGCGATCATCCGGCATCCCGATAGGTTGGTCGCCATGCGCGTCCTCGTCTCCGGCGGTGCCGGCTACATCGGGTCCCACACCGTCGTCCAGCTCGTGGCTGCCGGCCACGACGTCGTGGTCGTCGACTCCTTCGCCAATGCCAAACCCACCGTCGTCGGCCGCCTCGAGGCGCTGACCGGGCAGCCGCTCGAGGTGCACTCCTTCGACCTCACCGACCACGACAAGACCGAGCACCTGTTCGCGCACGACCGCATCGACGCCGTCATCCACTTCGCCGGGTTCAAGGCCGTCGGCGAGAGCGTGTCCAAGCCCCTGGAGTACTACGAGAACAACCTCGGCAGCACCTTCTCCCTGGTGCGGGCGATGCGCCGGCATGGCGTGACCAAGCTCGTGTTCTCCTCGTCGGCCACCGTCTACGGTGCCGACGCCCCGGTGCCGATGGGTGAGGACCTGCCCACCTCGGCCACCAACCCCTACGGCTGGACCAAGGTGATGCAGGAGCAGGTGCTGCGCGACGTCGCCTTCTCCGACCCGACCTGGCGGATCGCCCTGCTGCGCTACTTCAACCCCGTCGGCGCGCACGCCTCGGGCACGATCGGCGAGGACCCCTCGGACATCCCGAACAACCTCATGCCCTACCTCGCCCAGGTCGCCGTCGGGCGGCTCCAGAAGCTGTCGGTGTTCGGCGGCGACTACCCCACTCCCGACGGCACCGGGGTGCGCGACTACATCCACGTCGAGGACCTCGCGGCCGGGCACATCGCCGCGCTGAACCGTCTGGATGCCGTCGACGACGCCGTCTCGACGTGGAACCTCGGCACCGGCCACGGCACGTCGGTGCTCGAGCTCGTCGCGGCGTTCTCGCGGGCGTGTGGTCACGACCTGCCCTACGAGATCGTCGACCGGCGGCCCGGTGACGTCGCCGCGTCGTACGCCGACGCCACTCGCGCCGAGTCCGAGCTCGGCTGGCGCGCGACGCGCACGGTCGACGACATGTGCGTCGACACCTGGCGTTGGCAGAGCGCGAACCCGCACGGCTACCCGGACGCCTGAGCGAACCGGCGCCACGGCATCCGGGCCGGATCAGGTCTGCGGCAGGGCCGTCTTGAAACGCAGCATGTTGCCGGCGGGGTCACGGAACGCGCAGTCGCGCACCCCGTAGAACTGGGCGGCCGGCTCCTGGAGCACCTCGGCACCCGAGGCCCGGACGTGTTCGAAGAGGGCGTCGACGTCGTCGCAGCTGAAGATGAGGGGGCTGAGGAGCCCCTTGGCGAGCAGGGAGTCCATCGCGGCGCGGTCCTCCTCGCTCGTGCCGGGCCCGCCCCCGACCGACTGGATCGTGATCTCGAGCGCGGGCTGGTTCGGCGTCGCGACGCTCAGCCAGCGGTACTCGCCCATGCTGACGTCCTGGGTGACGGTGAAGCCGAGGACGTCGCGGTAGAAGGTCAGCGCCGCGTCGTGGTCGTCGACGACGAGGAAGCAGTTGGCCACCGCGAGGGAGGCGGTTGCCGCAGTGCCCGTGGTGGGCGTGGTGGGCGTGCCTGCCGCCGCGTCGGTGGTGGCTGGTGATGAGGAGCTCGTGGTGGTGGTGGTGGTGGTGTCCATGCCGTCGAGGTTAGGCACCGGCCACCGCCTCGCGCTTCTCCGATCCTGACCGGTCTGAGCGGTCTGACCGGTCTGGCCGACCTGACCGGTCTGGGCGACCTGCGGGCTTCCGCGACGGCCGGTCGACCTGCTTCGCGACACACGCGGGGATGCCGCGTCGCGCCTCGTGCGAGCGCGCCCGGTACTCGCTCGGGGTCACCCCCATGAGCTGCGTGAACCGCGCGCTGAACGAGCCGAGCGAGGTGCACCCCACGGCCATGCAGACGTCGGTGACCGACAGGTCGCCCCGTCGCAGCAGCGCGGCGGCCCGCTCGACCCGTCGGGTCATGAGGTATCCGTAGGGCGTCTCGCCGTACGCCTCCCGGAAGCTGCGATGGAAGTGACCGGTCGACATGAGCGCCTGGGCGGCCAGGCCCGGGACGTCCAGCGGCTGCGCGTAGTCACGGTCCATCCGGTCACGGGCCCGGCGGAGGCGGACGAGGTCATCGCGGTGCACCCGACCACGGTCGCACGACGAGGACCTGCGCGGAAGGCGCGCGGCCGGCATCCCGTGTCGGCATCCGGTGTGGTGCTCGTGAGGGTGGGCTGCGTGGCGGGCCTCACACGGGGCGAACCTTGGACGTGGTCGCGCACGTCCTCCTACGCGCGGTAGTTTTTGACCTACTACGTCTCGTCGTTTGACCTGCAGGAGAGCCATGGATGCCGTCGACGTCGCCAGGTGGCAGTTCGCCATCACGACCGTGTACCACTTCTTGTTCGTCCCGATCACGATCGGGATGTCGCTCATCGTGGCGATCTTCCACACGCAGTGGCTGCGCACGCGCAACCCCGAGTACCTCCGGCTGACGAAGTTCTACGGCAAGCTCTTCATCATCAACTTCGCCCTCGGGCTGGTCACCGGCATCGTGCAGGAGTTCCAGTTCGGCATGAACTGGTCGGACTACTCGCGATTCGTCGGTGACATCTTCGGCGCCCCCCTGGCGTTCGAGGCGCTGCTCGCGTTCTTCCTCGAGTCGACGTTCATCGGGATCTGGGTGTTCGGCTGGGGGCGCATCCCCGAGAGGCTGCACGCCGCCTGCATGTGGCTGGTCCACATCGGCACCGTGTTGTCGGCGTACTTCATCCTCGCGGCCAACTCGTTCATGCAGAACCCGGTCGGCTTCCGGTTCAACCCCGACACCGGCCGAGCCGAGATGGCCGACTTCATGGCCGTGCTGACCAACAAGGTCCAGCTCGTGACCTTCCCGCACGTCATCTTCTCCGCGTACATGGTCGGCGGCGCCGTCGTCATGGGCGTGGGCCTGTGGCTGATGCGCAAGCACGCCACCACGGCCGACGAGCCGATGTACCGCAAGGCCACCCGCTTCGGCGCGATCTTCGCCCTCGTGGCCTCGCTCGGGGTCATCGTCACCGGCGACATCCAGGGCAAGATCATGACCGAGGTCCAGCCCATGAAGATG
>DATIAB010000208.1:0-6621 GCA_035458265.1 Ornithinibacter sp.
GCGCGAGGAACGCGTGGCCGAGCAGCAGTCCGGACTCGGTGCGAACCAGGTAGTCGCGCAGGAGGGCGGTCGGATCGCGCGGGGGGTTCAGTCCGCTGCCGTAGTCGAGCAGCAGCGCGTTGAGGTAGCGGTTGTCGTGCGCCAGCGGATCGACCGGTGTCACGGTGAAGTAGCCGAAACGTGTTTTGCCGTACCAGGTGCTCGCCGTCCACGGCGTGGAGAGGTTCCCGCCGCGCACGTGCCGGTTGTACCCGGTGACCGTGTCCTCCTCGACGTGCTCGAAGCCTTTGATGAACCGTCGGATGCCGAGTAGCCGTGACGTGGCGGCCGTGTTGGTGCCGCGGTACTCGCGACCGGTGAGATCGGCCGCGACCGGCGGTGTCCCGCGCAGCATGCAACGGCGCAGCTCGGACTGTGGTTGTGCGACAAGATCGAGGTACTGCCTGCTTGGGATCACCATGTGTCGATGATCCTCTCAGCCACCCGGGTGGCGAGAGCCATGACGGTGAGTTGTGGGTTGACCCCGACGGGGCCCGGGAAGAGGCCGGCGTCGGCGACGAACAGGTGGTCGGTGTCGTGTACCGCGCCGTAGGGGTCGCACACGGAAGTGACCGGGTCGGCGCCCAGGCGGGCGGTGCCCATCAGGTGCACGGTGGACAGCTCGAGGCGCCCCGGCGCGATCGGTGCGTCGGTCAGGCGCCGCAGCTCGTCCATCGCGACGACCGAGGGCGCACCGTCGATGGGCAGGTGCAGTCGCCGCGCTCCGGCGGCGAGAAGCGCCTCGCCGAGAAGACTCACTGCCCGCACGACCCGGGTCGAGTCCAGTGTGCTGACCGGGTAGGTGACGGCGACGTCCCGGCGTCCGAGGGCCCGTACCCGACCCGCGCCGGTGTCCTCGACGAGCACTCCCGCCGTCACCATTCGCGGGTACTCCGCCATCGCCTCATCCAGCTCGGAGCCCCGCAGGTGAAGCGTCCTGGTCACCAGTGACGGCGGCAGGTTCACGGCGGCAAGGATGATGCCTTCGCTCTCGAACTCTCGCACCTGGTAGGACTGGTGAGCCCCGGTCCAGCCGTTCACGACCTCGTCGAACACTGCTGTGACGGCCGCGCCGGGGTGCAAGGTCAGGTTGCGGCCGATCTGGTGCGAGGGTGACGCGATGCGCGAACGCTGAAGCAGGGCAGGTGTCTGCACCGCACCTGCAGCGAGCACCACCCGCCGTGCCCGGAAGGTCACCAGATGACCCTGAGCGCTCCCGACGACACCGACCGCCCGCTTGCCTCTCATCAACACCCGCTCGATGCGGCATCCCGTGTAGACGTCTGCGCCGAAGGACACCGCGCGAGGCAGATAGGACACCAGGGCCGACTGCTTCGCTCCGGTCGGGCAGCCCCACACACAGACGTTGCAGCCGCCGCAGTGCACATGGGCGCGACGGCACTCGATGACCCGCCATCCGAGCTGGTCGGCGCCCGCCTTGAGCAGCTGTTGGTCGCGGCCGATCGAGTCGGGATCGGGTGGGCCGACCGACAGCATCCGTTCGACACGGGCGTACTGGTCGTCGAGATCCAGCCCCGGGAGACCGGCCGCCGTGGCCCACCGCTCGAGTACCCTCTCCGGCGCGCGGAACGCCATGGCGCCGTTGACGACGGTGGAACCACCCACGCAGCGACCCTCGGAGTACTGGACGGGAGCGCGGCCCAACGTCGTCGCGCCACCGCCGTCGCGGTAGAGCATCCGCAGCATGTCCAGGGTCCGGCTCGTGAACTCGCCCGCCGTGTGGTGCTCGCCCTCTTCGATGACGGCGACAGCCAGCCCGGCCTCCGCCAGCTCAGCCGCCACGACGGCACCACCGGCCCCCGAACCGACGACCACGACGTCGAACTGAGCACCGTCGTCCCCTTCGCCGGCGGGCCGGATCTGACCGGCCGGGCGAGAAGACCGAGGGCTCAGACCTGACGGTGACCGCGTCGTCAGCAGCCGATCGTGTTGCACGATCTCCTGGGCCCACCGCTCCTGTCGCCGCTCGCTCACCGCGGCGACCCACGGATCGGGAACGTAGCCGACCCGTCGCCGCACCTCCGGCTGCTCGTAGAACGCGACGACGACCAGGTCGCGAGCCAGAAGCACCACGCGCCGCACCGCGAGTGGCCGGGTGTCGCACCACTCGAGGTAGCGCGACGCGTCGGCCGGGTCGAGCCGGGAGAACCGCCGAGAGCCGAACCGAGGCCGTATCGAGCCCGCCTCGAGCACCGCCAACCCCACACCCAGGACCGTTCTCGCCGCGGACGGCCACACCGACACCAGCCGCCCGACGTCGTGAACCGTCGCGTCGACGAGCTCATCCGTGAGCCTCGTCGCAGGTACCGAGGCCCGCACCAGGGCCGAGAGGATCGCCTCGGAGCCCGGCTGCCTGACACGAGACCTCATCGTCCTCAGCCGATCGAGGCAGGACTGGGGTGCCTCATCGGAGGGCCCGAAGCACGACCGCATCAAGGACCCGGTCAGGCAGCACCCGGCGTACGCGGGCGAGCACCTTGGCCTCCCTTCCCACCTGGTAGCGGGTCCGAGGCCGTTCGGCCACCAGCGCCTGGAGCACCACCTCGGCGACCTTCCCCGCCGGCATGCCCGTGCGCAACGCGGTCTCCGACCGGGCCCGCACCGCCGCGATCAGGTCGGCGTAGCGCGCCTGGACATCCGCCGGCGCCGCCTCGAAACGTCGGTCGCCGTCGGTCCTGCCCTTGGTCCAGATGGGGGTGACGACATCACCTGGTTCAACCACCACCACGCGGACCCCAGTAGACACGAGCTCGCGCCGCAGTGCGTCCGAGATGGCCTCGAGCGCGTGCTTCGAGGCGGAGTAGGCCGCCAGGACCGGCGGCGCCACGAATCCGGAGATGGAGCTGACGTTGACGATCCGCCCGCGGCTCTCCAAGAGGCGCGGCAGCACCGCCCGGGTGACCGCGACGGTGCCGAAGACGTTGACCTCGAACTGGCGTCGCCACTCCTCCGTCGGCAACAGCTCGACCGGCCCAGGGACCGCAATGCCAGCGTTGTTGACCAGGGCCGTGACACGGCGTCCGTCGTTCAGGTGGCGTGCCAACGACCGGAGGTCGTCGTCGGAGGTGATGTCCAGGAGATGCGGCTCGATGTGGGCATCGTCCAACGCTCGCAGCCGATCGGCATCCGCCTCGCTGCGCACGCCGGCAACCACGCGGTAGCCCCGCCCCACGAGCAGCTCGCAGACCGCCAGGCCGATGCCGCTCGAGGAGCCGGTCACGACGACCGTGCCCTCCTGCATACAGGCAAGATAGCCGACACGACGGACGACGAGGAGACTCTCGTACTGGGCCCCTCGTCGGGCCGAGACGGCCGCTTGGCCCAGTCCGGATGCCGGGACGAGCGAAGGCCCGGACCGCGCATCCGCAGGTCGGGGCCGTGCGGTTCAGTGTCCTGCCGAACCCGTCGGTCGGTCTCGTTTGCGTTGCCGGAGCATCAAGGTGACCATGAGGAGTGGTCTGGCCGAATCGCAGAGGGCTCACGCGTGGCCTTCTCGTGGCTGTGGTGCTCGCGGGGACGGTGGTTGCGGTGCTCTGGGCGTTGCAGCGTCAGCTGATCTACTACCCCGATCCCCAGCCCGTGCCCCCTGCCGAGAACGTCATTGCCGGCGCACGCGACGTCACTGTCCACACAGCCGACGGCCTTGAGCTCGGCGCCTGGTTCATCCCAGCGACCGGTGAGGCGGACACCGGGATGGCGGTCCTGGTCGCGCCGGGCAACGGCGGCAACCGGGCGGGAAGGGCCGACTTCGGCCAAGAGCTGAGCCGCCGCGGCCTCGCCGTACTGCTCATGGACTACCGCGGCTACGGCGGCAACCCCGGCAGCCCCAGCCAGGACGGCCTCGCCGCCGACGCGGACGCCGCCGCCGCGGCCCTGCAGGAGCTCGGATACCCACCGCAACGAACCGTCTACTTCGGCGAGTCCTTGGGCACCAGCGTGGTCGCGGCGCTCCAGGTCCGTCACCCGCCGGCTGGGATCGTCCTGCGCTCGCCCTTCACCGAGCTTGCCGACGTGGGCGCGCACCACTACCCCTGGCTGCCGGTGCGCGCGCTGCTGCGTGACCGGTTCCCGGTGGTCGAGCTCCTTGCGACCAGCGAGGTGCCGATCACCGTGATCTACGGCGACCGCGACTCAGTGGTCCCCACCGTGCTCAGCGCCCGCGTCGCGGACCGTGCCCCCTCCTTGGCCGAGCGGATGGTGATCGCGGGGGCCGACCACAATGACCCCGTCATGTTCGGCCCCCCCGTGGCCGACGCGGTCGCGCGGCTGGCGCACGCCGTGAACTGAAGACCCGCACGCCACAGCGCGAACCCCGCATCACGAAGCGCCAAGCCGCGGCACAGCCCCTGATCTCGCGCGACTCACGGGCACAACGTGCCAGACGGCCGCCGGCACCCAGCGTCACATCACCGCCGAGCGGCGTGGCATCGCGACGGTGGCGGGACCCCCATCCCCTGGCGGAGCGCTCTCTCCCGGTGTCAAGGCGTAGCCTGAACCATGTTCTCGGTTCGCACTCGTTCGTTCGGTGCGGTGTTCGACGACATCGTCGTCTTCTTCCGCCCGACCCACTCCCACGTGCGCGAAGAGAAACAGCGCCTCGAGCTGACTCGCGAGGAGCCCGGAGACGCTGCTCCCTCGGTGGACCTTGCTGCTGGGCGGGTCCGGATGAGGATCCCTCCGGATTACGAGCCCCCTGGGGCCCAACGTGGACGCGCAGGCACTCAGGACTCTCACGGAACAGCTGTCTGACGGACCGCCCTCGCCGATCCTCGTCGTCCTCGCGGTTGCGTCCATCCGCCGCCCGACTCCTCGTCGTCCTCACCGCGGGCCACTGACCCCCCTTGCGCGAATTCTGGGTCCCATTTTGGGGCCCAGACCCCCGCGGAGCACCGTCCGTGTGCCGGGCACGAGTAAGCCCCCGACAGCGTCTCCGCTGGCCGGGGGCCCGTCGTCTGTCTCAACACAGAGCGCGCCCGAAGGGATTCGAACCCCTAACCTTCTGATCCGTAGTCAGATGCTCTATCCGTTGAGCTACGGGCGCCCGTCACGCGTGAACGCAACGAGAGAGAACACTACCGGAGCGCGCGCCGCACCGAGAAATTGAGCGACGCCGGCGGCGCCGGGAGCGCGGATGCCGTGTCGCGGCATCCGGCTCGACGCCCGCCCGTGACCCCGCGCCCACCAGATGACCACAGCGATGACCTGCTCTTTCAATGACCTTGCAAGATCTTTCAGTGCCTCGACACCCGTGTGAGGAGCCTCATAAGGTGCAAGCGCTTTTGCGGTGGTTACCTCGAAGTAGCCGGGCCTACCGTGGGGGAACAGGCTCCCAGCGGCGGGCGCCGAGCCACCGCTTCGAGCGGGCTCGTGAGCACGCAAGAGGTGTGGCTACCAAGTGAGCAGGACCGGCGGAAGGACCACCATGACCACGCAGGCAGAGCACACGACAGGGACCAGTCACGAGGGCCTTCAAGCCTGGGTCGACGAGGTCGCGGCGCTCACGACCCCGGACGCGATCCACTGGGTCGACGGCTCCGACGAGGAGTGGGACGCCCTCACGACGCTGCTCGTCGACTCGGGCACCTTCACCCGCCTCAACCCCGACAAGAAGCCGAACAGCTTCCACGCGGCATCCGACCCGTCCGACGTGGCACGCGTCGAGGACCGCACCTTCATCTGCTCCGAGAACGAGCACGACGCGGGCTTCACGAACAACTGGAAGTCCCCCGCCGACATGAAGGCGATCATGACCGACCTGTACCGGGGGTGCATGACCGGTCGCACGATGTACGTCATCCCCTTCGTCATGGGCCACATCGAGGCCGACGTGCCGATGTTCGGCGTCGAGATCACCGACTCCGCCTACGTGGTCGTCTCGATGAAGATCATGGCCCGCATCGGTGCCAACGTGCTCGCCGCCATCGAGGCCAACCCCGACGCCTCCGTGGTCAAGGGCCTGCACTCGGTCGGCTTCCCGCTCACCGAGGGCGTCACCGACGTGGCGTGGCCGTGCAGCGACACCAAGTACATCGCCCACTTCCCGGAGACCCGCGAGATCTGGTCGTACGGCTCCGGCTACGGCGGCAACGCCCTGCTGGGCAAGAAGTGCTACGCCCTGCGCATCGCCTCGGCCATGGCGCGCGACGACGGCTGGATGGCCGAGCACATGCTCATCCTCAAGCTCGTCTCCCCCACCGGCTCCAAGCACTACATCGCCGGCGCGTTCCCGAGCGCCTGCGGCAAGACGAACCTCGCGATGATCGACCCCACCCTCGAGGGCTGGACCGCCGAGATGGTCGGCGACGACATCGCCTGGATGCGCTTCGGCGCCGACGGCCGGCTCTATGCCGTCAACCCCGAGTTCGGCTTGTTCGGGGTGGCGCCCGGCACCGGCGAGCACACCAACCCCAACGCGATGCGCACCGTGGAGAAGGGCAACTCGATCTTCACGAACGTCGCCCTCACCGACGACGGCGACGTGTGGTGGGAGGGCATGACCGCGGACACCCCGGCGCACCTCACCGACTGGAAGGGCAACGACTGGACCCCCGAGTCCGGCGT
>DATIAB010000209.1:0-14400 GCA_035458265.1 Ornithinibacter sp.
GTACTCGTTGTTCACCTCGTAGCGGTGTCGGTGCCGCTCGTCGGCGAAGGTCGCACCGTACGCAGCAGCGACCACCGACCCCTCGCGCAGCGTCGCGCGCTGCGAGCCCAGGCGCATGGTGCCGCCGAGGTCACCGGCGCCCTCGACGAAGGCCTTCTGCTCCTCCATCGTCGCGATGACCGGGGCTGCGCCCTGCGGGTCGAACTCCGTCGAGCTGGCGCCCTCGATGCCAGCGACGTCGCGGGCGTACTCGATGACCATGCACTGCAGGCCCAGGCAGATGCCCAGGGTCGGCACGAGGTGGGTGCGGGCCCAGCGCAGCGCTCCGACCTTGCCCTCGATGCCGCGCACGCCGAACCCACCCGGTACGAGCACGGCATCCGCGCCGCCGAGCGCCTTCTGGGCCCCTGCCTCGGTGTCGCAGGTGTCGGAGGCGACCCAGCGGATGTTGACCTTGGCGTCGTGGTGGAAGCCGCCTGCGCGCAGCGCCTCGGTGACCGACAGGTAGGCGTCGGGGAGGTCGATGTACTTGCCCACGAGGGCCACCGTCACCTCGTGCTCGGGCTCGTGCACCCGCTCGAGCAGCAGGTCCCAGTCGGTCCAGTCGACGTCGCGGAAGGTCAGCCCGAGCCGCCGGATCACGTACGCGTCCAGGCCTTCCCGGTGCAGGACCTTCGGGATGTCGTAGATGCTCGGCGCGTCGACGGCGGCGGCCACCGCTTCGGTGTCGACGTCGCACATCAGGCTGATCTTGCGCTTGATCGACTCCGGGATCTCACGGTCTGCACGCAGCACGAGGGCATCGGGCTGGATGCCGACCTGCCGCAGGGCCGCGACCGAGTGCTGCGTGGGCTTGGTCTTCAGCTCGCCGCTCGGGGCCAGGTAGGGCACGAGGGAGACGTGGAGGAAGAACACCTTGTCGCGCCCGAGGTCATGGCGCACCTGACGGGCCGCCTCGAGGAAGGGCAGCGACTCGATGTCGCCGACCGTGCCACCGATCTCGGTGATGATGATGTCGGGCGCGTCGGCGTCCGCCACCCCGGGCGAGCCGGCCGCCTGGGCCCGCATCCGCTCCTTGAGCTCGTTGGTGATGTGCGGGATCACCTGCACGGTGTCGCCGAGGTACTCCCCGCGCCTCTCACGCTGGATCACCCGGTTGTAGTCCTGCCCGGTGGTGACGTTGGCACTGCCCTTGAGGGCGACGTCGAGGAATCTCTCGTAGTGCCCGATGTCGAGGTCGGTCTCCGCGCCGTCGTCGGTCACGAAGACCTCGCCGTGCTGGAACGGGTTCATCGTGCCGGGGTCGACGTTGAGGTAGGGGTCGAGCTTCTGCATCGTCACCCGCAGCCCACGCGCCCGAAGGAGGTGACCGAGCGAGGAGGCCGTGAGCCCCTTGCCCAGGGAGGAGGCGACTCCTCCGGTCACGAAGATCTGTTTCGTCGTCTGAAGCACCACGGGATTCAACGGTACGTCATGGCACGGGCGTTGACCGACCGCTTTGCCCGGCGCGTCGCGAGGTCCCACCCTTCGGACCCACTCTCAGGGCGCATCGGACCCTGCGGGCAGGACGGACCTGTAGGCCGCGAGGGCTGCGGCCAGCGCGTCCTCGTCGGTGGGCAGCTGGCCCGAGCGCTCGACGGCCTTGGACCGCAGGTCGTCGCGCACCGACCCGTGGAGCACGACGTCGCGGATCGCCCGCGAGAGGGAGACAGAGTCGTCCGGCGGAACGAGGAGGGCGGCATCCCCGGCAACGGCCGCCGTGCCGCCGACGTCGGTCGCGACGACCGCCGCACCTGCGTGCAGGGCTTCCTGGATCCCCACCGGTTGGCCCTCCCAGACGGCGCTCGACACGACGACGTCGGCGGCGCGCAGGAGGTCGGGCACGTCGGAACGATGGCCGAGCAGCCGCACGGGCAACCCTTCGGCGTCGATGCGGGCCTGGAGCGACTCGCGCAACGGACCGTCCCCGGCGACGACCGTCACCAGGTCCAGACCCTCGGCCGCCAGCTCGCGATGCGCGTCGAGGAGGAGCGCCAGGCCCTTCTGCGGGGCCAGCCGGGCCACGACGACGCCGAGGGACGTGCGACCTGCCACCCCGAGCTCCGCGCGCACCGCGTACCGGTCGCGGCTCGCGTCACGGCGGGGCGGCGCGGCGACGACGGCCAGCTCCGTGCGACGGGCGCCGAGCTGGACCATCCGGTCGACGAGGTCTGCCGACACCCCGAGCACGAGCGCCGACCCGCGTGCGACGACGCGCTCGAGGCCGCCGTAGACCACCGACGTGATCGCGCCGGACGGCGCCGCGTTGTGCAGCGTGGCCACGACGGGCACACCTGAGCGGGCCGCCGCGAGGACGGACAAGGCCGCGGCCCGCAGCCCGTGGGCGTGCACCAGGTCCGCACCGCCCACCAGGCGCGAGAGGTCGCGCACGGCGCGGACGTCTCGGACCGGGTGCGGCCGGTCCGACACCTGCAGGGGAGCGATGCCGCTCGCGACCTCGGCGAAGCCGAAGTGCGCCTCGACCTCGGGGGGGCAGGCCACGACCACGTCGTGACCCGCGCCCGTGAGTGACCCCACCAGCCCCCGTACGTGCGCCCCGACTCCACCGGCACTCGTCCCGAGCACCACGAGAACCTTCATTGCTGTCCCCTTCCGTGGCGGCGAGCCCTCCCGCGCGTGAGGACCTCGGACATCATGGCGTGGTCACCGATCGACAGGACGACCACCCCGACCATGAGGGCGAGCAGCCCGGCGCCGGCGCCGACGAGGAGGGTCTCGAGGATGTCGTCCAGGGCTCGTCCTCGCGTGACCACGTCCCCCGCCGCGATCGCGAGTGCCACGCAGACCACGAGGACCCCCGTCGTGCGGCCGGCGCCGCGGGTCACCGCCGGACCCCAGGTGCGGCGGACGAGCATCACCAGGGCCAGGCCGGACACGGTCATCCCCAGCGTGGACGACAGCCCGAGCCACCGCAGGGCGACGGCCGGCTCCTGCTCGCCCCCGAGCACCGCGAGGGGCAGCAGCGCCGCGATGCTCCACCCGATGGCGGCGGCGAGGGCGGCATCCGTCGGTTTTCCGCGTACGTACAGGGCCCGGGTGAGCAGGGCGGTGAGACCGAAGCCGACCAGTCCCGGCGCGTAGGCGGTGAGCGTGCCGGGCAGCGCGGCCAGGGCGTCCGTGCTCGTCGTACCACCCCCGCGTCGGGCGTCGAGCAGCGAGAAGAAGGCACCGATCGCCGGTGCGGCGGCGATGAGAACCCCGACGGACAGGCCGGTGAGCACGAGCACGGCGCGCAGCGACCGCCTCAGGGTGGGTGTCACGTCCTCTCCTGCACCGGTGCGGGCCGCGAGTGCCGGGAAGGCGCTCGTCGCGACGGGCACGGCGAGCACGGCGTACGGAAGCAGGTAGACCGCCTGTGCGTAGGTGTAGACGGTGAAGGTGCCCGAGTCGCCGGACTGCTTGGCCAGCCACATCGTCGTGAGGACGGCGCTCTGCTGCGCGACGAGTGCGATGATGCCTGCCCCGGCGAGCGCCCCGATGCGGCGCGCGTCATCGGCCGGCAGGCGCAGCCCTGGCCGCCAGCGCCAACCGGTGGCCATCGCCGGCACGATCAGCGGCAGCGAGAGGACGACGACCCCGAGTGTGGTGCCCCAGCCCAGCACCCGGATCGCCTCGTCGCTGACGACTGCGGGCGCTGTCTGGCCGTCGACGATGGAGCCGTACCAGAGGTAGGAACCGAGCACGACGAGCGACGACACCAGCGGGGCGAGGGAGGCTGCGAGGAAGCGACGGTGCGCGTGCAGCAGCCCCGTGAGGATGATGCCCACCCCGTAGAGCGGCACCTGCACGGCAAAGATCCGCAGCAGGGTGGTGCCCACCTCGGTGGCGCGGGCGTCGGACTCGACGACGAGCCACTGCGAGATCGGCCCGGCGAGAGCCCACAGCAGGACGGCGAGCGGCACGAGGACCATCAGCGTCCACGACAACAACACGGATGTCGTGTGCTCGGCCCGGTCGCGCTCCCCCGCTCCCAGCCGGTGGGCGATGAGAGGAACGGCAACCGCTGCGAGGATGCCGCCCGCGGCGACCTCGAACATGACGTTGGGGATGGCGTTGACGGTCTGGTAGATGCCGCCCACGCCGCCGGCGCGCACGGCATCCGTGAAGACGAGGATCCGCGCGAAGCCGGCAACCCGGGCGAGCAGCGTCGTGACGGCGATCAGCCCGGCAGCCCCGGCGATGCCCGACGCGAAGCGGCGTGCCGTCATCGGGCGGGCCGGCCCCAGGCGTCGACCTCTCGCAGGACCGGGGTCGACTCGATGACCGCGGTGAAGCTCACCCGTTCGGAGGCCAGCGTGAGGCCACCGAGCAGGAACAACGCCGCGAGGCGGCCGCGCCGTCCGGTGGCGTCGAGCAGGGCGGTGCCGATGAGGGCTCCGGCAGCGTTCGCCCCGGTGTCGCCCAGCATCGAGGCGCCGGACAGGTCGGGTCGCAGCACGCCGAGCGCGGCTCCGGCGGCCGCGGCGGCACGAGGCGCGGCCGGTCCACGGGAGAACAGCAGGGGAAGGGCCGCGAGGACGGTCACCTTCAGCGCTCGTCCGGGGCGCAGGTCGAACAGGTTCGCGAGGTTGGCGGCTCCGGCGACGACGGCTCCGCCGACGAGCGTGTCGAACGACCCGACGTCCTCGCGCGTGCGGTCCGCGAGCACCGCCGCCGCCAGGCCCGTCGCGCCGATTCCGACGACCTTGATGAAGCCGGTCGTGATCTCTCCGCGGGCAGCAGCACCGAGGTGGCCCTTCAGACCTTTGCTGGAGCCGTCACCGACGAGGTCGTCCAGCGCCCCGAAGGCGCCGGATCCCAGGGCGGCCACGACCCCGGCCGGGCCTGCCGTCGCGGCGCCTGCCGCCGCGCCGACCGTCGCCCCGGCGACGTGGGCGGGCCCTTCGAGCAGGGTCACCGCGGCTCCTGCATGGTTCGTGCGCGTCCAGCGGGTCGACGTCACGCGATCCGTGAGCACCCGGTAGGCGGCATGGGCCGAGGCGGCGGCGAGGATGCCGACCGCGAGCGTGCCACGGCGGGTGGCCGGCCGCGCACCTGCCCCCGGCCCTCGACGGCTCACGGCGCGGGGGCGGGGACGAACACGGGCACGGGGGCGTAGGCGGCATCGGCTCCCTCGGCCAGCCCGTACTGTCCGACCTCGCCGGCGCGCTGCTCGACGAGGCCGTGCACGATGCTGGCCTGGCCCAGTGCGGAGCCGGCGTTGTCCACCGTGGACACGCCCTCTCTCGCGGTCTCGTCGTTGCGTACGCTCGCCAGCACGTCGACCCCGTCCTCCACCGTCGAGGCCTCCCCCGCGACGACCGAACCCGAGGCACGGGCATCGAGGGCGATGGTGAGGTCGACCCACCGGTCGGCCCCCGTCGTCTGGGCCTCGACGTCTCCCTGGCTGCTCGTGCCGGCGACGACGACGACGAGGTCGGCGATCTCGAACTCCTCCGTGGCGACGTCGAGGAGGTCTGCCTCGGCGAGGGTCTCGAGCGCGGTGCGCGCCGCCTGGGGGGCCACGGCATCCGTGGCGTCGGCGGCCGGTCGCGAGAGGAGGGCTGCCAGCAGCACGTCGCGCGGTGAGACCGAGCCGCTGTCGCTGACGTCGATGCCGGCACTGGATGCCGCTTCCCTCACGGCGGTGTCCCGGGCCGCGACGACCGCCTCGTCGGTGCCCACCCAGGTGTCCGCGACGGTGGTCGTGGACACCACGGTGGCACCGGCCGACGCCAGGGACGCCGGCGTCGACTCGACGACCGCGGTGTCCGCACCGGGCAGGACGACCACGGCCACGCGCTGGCCCGCCAGGGCGCCGGCGAGGACGAGCGGGTTCGTCTCAGCGATGTACGACTCGCGGGCCTCGGTCCCGGCGGCCGCCTGCGACAGCTGCTCGTTGAGCTCGGCCTTGTCCTGGCGAAGCCCCGCGACCTCGTTGCTCAGCGTGTCCCCCAGCTCACCCTGCAGGGGTCCCGCCCCGAGGACGATGCCGACGGCCAGAGCCAGGAAGATCGAGACGATCGAGACGAGGTGGTAGCGGAAGTCGATCACCTAGAAAGCTCCTTGGATGGATGACCACAGGTCGTCGATGCGGGCGCCGAGGACCTGCAGGAGCGCCCGGCCGCCGTCGGTGGACCAGAGCGCGGCCCCGAGCGCCAACAGGCCCACCGCGAGCATGAGCACCAGGCTCCAGAGCGAGATCCGGGCGCGGTAGAGCTGGCTGACGCCCTTGGCGTCGACCAGCTTGCTGCCGACCCGCAAGCGGGTGAGGAAGGTGCTCGCCATGCCCTTGCGGCCCTTGTCGAGGAACTCCACGAGCGTCACGTGGGTGCCGACCGCGACGATGAGCTGGGCGCCCTTGTCGTCGGCGAGAAGCATCGCGACGTCCTCACTCGTCCCGGTGGCCGGGAAGACCACCGGCTCGACGCCGAGCGAGCGCACCCGTTCCAGGCCCGGCGCCTTCCCGTCGCGGTATGCGTGCACCACGATCTCGGCCCCACTGCGCAGGGCGTCGTCGGAGACGGAGTCCATGTCGCCGACGATGAGGTCTGGTTTGTGTCGCGCCTCGATGAGGGCGTCGGCGCCGCCGTCGACGCCGATGAGGATCGGCTTGTACTCGCGGATGTAGTGCCGAAGGATCTGCAGATCCTCCTTGTAGTGGTAACCGCGCACGACGATGAGCACGTGCCGACCCTCGATCTCGGTCGTGATGTCGGGGACGCCGACACCGTCGAAGAGCAGGTCACGCTCCTGGCGCAGGTAGTCCATGGTGTTCTCGGCGAACGCCTCGAGCTGGCCGGACATCCCGGCACGCGCCACGGCCATCGCGGCCTGGACCGCCTCGGCATCGAGCCGCTCACCCGCGGCCACGGTGCGGTCGTGATCGTGATCGGTGATGTCGCCGCCCTCGATGGTGAGCGTCACGCCGTCCTTGATCTCCATCGCCTCGGGGCCGGCGTGGTCGATGAGAGGGATGCCTGCCGCCACGAGGATCTCGGGGCCGAGGTTCGGGTACTTGCCCGAGATCGACGACGAGGCGTTGACGACAGCGGCAGGGCGACACGCGACGAGGGCCTCGGCGCTCACGCGGTCGAGGTCCTCGTGGTCGATGACGGCGATGTCGCCGGGGCGCAGGCGCTTCGTGAGGTCCTTGGTGCGCCGGTCCACACGGGCGGGGCCGGTCAGCCCCGGTGCGGGGCCACGGCTGTGACGGGAGGGAAGGCGAATCGACATCGGGACCATCGTGCCACGAGGCGCTAGCCGCGGGCGCGAGCCATCAGGTCTCGGGCATGCTCGAGAGCGGCGTCGGTGCTCGACCCGCCGAGCATGCGCGCCAGTTCCTCGATGCGCCGCTCCCCCTGCACCTCGTGGACCCCGCTGCGCGTGACGTGGCCGTCGTCGGACCGTTCGACGACGAGGTGCCGGTCGGCGTGGGCCGCAACCTGCGCCAGGTGGGTCACCACGACCACCTGGGCGCGGCGGGCGAGCGCCGCGAGCCGGGCGCCCACGTCGAGCGCGGCGCGACCCCCGACACCGGCATCCACCTCGTCGAAGACGAACGTCGGCACCGAGCTGACCTCGGCGGCGGTGGCGACCTCGATGGCGAGCATCACCCGCGAGAGCTCCCCGCCGGATGCCGCCCTGGTGACCGACCGTGGCGGGGTACCGAAACCGGATGCGAGGCGGATCTCCACGTCGTCGCGTCCCTCGGACCCGAAACGGCCGGCATCCTCGACGGCGACGGACACCGTGGCCGCACCCATGGCCAGGTGGGCGAGCTCCTGCGTGATCCGGTCGCCGAGGGTGGCCGCAGCGGCGCGCCGACGAGCGGTCAGCGCGCCGGCGGCCTCCGCCCGCTGCGCCGTGAGTGCCTCGACCCGGGCCACCAGCTCGTCGATGCGGTCGGTGGTGGACTCGAGCTCGGCGACCCGCAACGACGCATCGCGGGACCAGGCCAGCACGTCGTCGACGCTCGGACCGTAGAGCCGCGTCAGCTCGCCGAGGGCGGCTCGCCGCGCTTCGACGTGCTCGAGCCGGGCCGGGTCGATGTCGACGTCGGCGAGGTAGGACCCGAGATCTGCCGCGATGTCGGCCGCCAGGTAACGCAGCTCGTCGACGCGAGTGCCGATCTCGGCCAGAGCCGGGTCGCTCGCGCTGACCATGTCCAGCCGGGCTGATGCGGTGGCCAACGCTCCGAGCACACCGGGGCTCCCGGGGCCGCTCGCATCGTCACCTCCCGCGAGGGCCTCGTGCGCCGTTCCCGCGCCGTCGCGCAGCTCCTCGGCGTGCCCGAGCCGTTGTGACTCCACCCTCAGGTCGTCGTCCTCGGCGGGCTGGGGGTCCAGGGCCTCGATGCGCTCGAGGCCGATGCGCAGGGACTCCGCCTCGCGGGCCCGGGCGGCAGCCGCCGTCCGCAGCTCGGCGAGCTCGGCCTCGCACGCCGTGAGCTCGGCATGGGTGGACCGGTACGCCGTGAGCGCCGCGGCGAGAGCGGGCCCGCCGAAGCCGTCGAGCACCTCACGGTGCTGGTCGGCCCGCCGCAGCCGCCACTGGTCGGCCTGACCGTGCACGGCCACGAGATGCTCGGCGAGCTCGGCCAGCAGGCCGACCGGCGCTGCGCGGCCCCCGACGTGGGCGCGTGACCGGCCGTCTGCCCCGACCGAACGGACGAGGACCAGCCCGTCGCTGACGTCCGCCCCGGCATCCGCGGCGCGCACGAGCGCCAGGTGGCCGGGGGGTAGTTCGAGCACTCCCTCGACGACGACGCGGTCGGCACCCGCTCGCACCAGCGTGGAGTCACCCCTGCCGCCGAGCAGCAGCCCCAGCCCGGTGACGACCATGGTCTTCCCGGCTCCGGTCTCGCCGGTGAGCACCGTGAGGCCGGCGTGCAGCGGGAGGACCGCTTCGTCGATGACCCCGAGGTCCCGGATGCGGATCTCCTCGATCACGACGTACCGTCCGCCTGCGCCAGGTGACGACGAGCCGCCCCGCGCCAGCCCGAGACGGGCAGGTCGAACTTCTCGACGAGGCGGTCGATGAAGCCGCCCGGCAGCAGCCGGGCCAGGCGCACCGGCTGGTCGGAGCGGTGTACGTGGATGCGGGCTCCAGGCGGCAGCCCCACGGCGCGGCGCCCGTCGCACCACACGACGCCGTGGGCGTCGGTGTGCGACAACACCTCGACGACGAAGCGCGACTGCGGGCCGACGACCACGGGACGCGCGAACAGCGCGTGAGCGCTGATGGGGACGAGCAGCAGGGCCTCGACGTCGGGCCACACGATCGGGCCGCCCGCCGAGAACGCGTAGGCGGTCGACCCGGTGGGCGTGGCCATGACGACGCCGTCGCACCCCCACGTCGACAGCGGGCGCCCGTCGATCTCCACCGTCAGCTCGAGCATGCGCTCTCGCGACGCCTTCTCGACAGTGACCTCGTTGAGGGCCCACGACTGGAAGACCGTTCGGCCGTTCTCCTCGGCGCGCACCTCGAGGGTCGTGCGCTCCTCCACGTGGTACTCGCGGGCGACGATGCGCTCGACGGTCGCGTCGAGGTCCTCACGCTCGGCCTCGGCGAGGAAGCCGACGTGGCCGAGGTTGACACCGAGCAGTGGAACCCCCGACCCCCGGGACAGCTCGGCTCCCCGCAGGATCGTGCCGTCGCCGCCGAGGACGCAGACGAGCTCGCACCCGAGCGCGGCGGAGGTGCCGTCGTCGGTGTCGACGGCGACCACGCCCGGAACGCGCGACAGCGGCGTGTCGACGAGCTCCTCGCGGGGGGCGCTCACTCCGACGCCGGCAGCGAGCAACCGCGTCGCGACACCGGCAGCCAGCTCCTGGGCGTCGGCGCGCCAGGCGTGCGTGACGAGCAGGATGCGGCGCGACGGCTCCTCGCTCGTCATGCTCGTCCTCCACCCGATGCGCTGGTGATCTCGCGCACGATGTCGCGGACCCGGTCCGGGCTCATTGTGTCCGACGGCACCGACCGCGCCCACACGAGGTACTCGATGTTGCCGGTCGTGCCCGTGATCGGGCTCTCTCGGATGCCGTTCACGTGCAGTCCCGCGTCGGCCACTGCATCGACGACCCGCTGGAGGGCGGCAGTGCGGTCCCGGGGGTCGCTGACCAGTCCCTGACGGTTCAGCCGACCCCGTCCGACCTCGAACTGGGGTTTGACGAGCACCACGAGGTCACCGCCGTCAGCCATCAGTCCAGCGAGGTCACCGAGCACGAGGGTCAAGGAGATGAACGACAGGTCAGCCACCACGAGGTCTGCCGGCCGGCCGAGCACCGCCGAAGCCAGGCCTCGCACGGTGGTGCCGCTGTGCTCGCTGACCCGGGGGTCGCGGGCGACCTCCGGCGCGAGCTGTCCGTGCCCGACGTCGACGGCGGCCACGTGCGCTGCCCCTGCGGCCAGCAGCACCTGGGTGAATCCTCCGGTCGAGGCGCCGACGTCGACACACCAGCGTCCCGCGGCCACGAGTCCGTCCGGAGCCCACGCGTGCAGTGCGGCGTCGAGCTTGTGCGCTGCCCGGCCCACCCAGCGCGGACCGGTGCGCTCGACGGCGATGACGTCGCCATCGGTGACCGGGGTCGAGGGCTTGACGGCCGGGGTTCCGCTGATCGTGACCAGGGCCGAGGTGACGAGCTCGCGTGCCTCGCCTCGGGAGCGAGCCAGACCCCGCCGAACGAGTTCGGCGTCCAAGCGGGTGATGTCAGCCGCCGAGGTCGCCGAGGCGCCCCTGAAGGGTGCGGTGTACCGCCTCCCCCGTGGCGAGCTGGCCGTCGAGGTCGTCGGCAGCGGTGTCCGCGAGGTCGCGCAGGGCAGCATCGATGACGATGTCGCCGGTCTCCGGTGGGCCCGCGTGGACGGGCTTCGGAGCGGCCTCGTCGTGGTGGTTCGGCGTCACGCCCCACCTGCCGTGCCGCTGCCGGGTGCGGCGGTTTCCGCGGACGTCGCCGGGCCGGAGGTGGGTGCCGTCGTGCTGGGGGTGGGTGCCGTCGTGCTGGGGGTGGGTGCGGTCGGGTTAGAGGAGGACGTCTTCGCAGTGCCCTTCGCGGGGGCCCGTCGTGCAGGCGCCTTCCTCGCGGTCGTCACGCCTGACGGAGCCTTCTTCGCAGGGGCCTTCTTCGCCGCCGTCGACGTCGCGGTCTTCTTCGCTGTCGACGTCGCAGTCTTCTTCGCCGCGGTCGTGCTCGCCGCCTTCCTCGCCGGGGCCTTCCTGGCCGCCGTCGACGTCGCAGTCTTCTTCGTCGCAGTCCTCTTCGCCGCGGTCGTGCTCGCCGACTTCCTCGCCGGGGACTTCCTGGCCGGGGTGGTCCTGGCCGGGGTGGTCACCGCGGTCTCGGGGAGGTCAGCGAGACTCGTGGCAGCGGACGCCGACCCACGCACCTCGACACCCGCGGCGCTCCGGGCCAGTTCCTCCACCTGGGAGGCGAGGGCGGCCACCGTCGCTCCGAGGCCCTGCACCTCGCTCGTCAGGCGGTCAATGCCGAGCTTGCCGACCGCGGCATCCACCTCGCGTCGAACCAGTCGAACGAGGTGCTTGCGGTTGGCCTCCGCCGCCTTGAGCAGCTCGTCGGTGAGGGCGCCGGCCTGCTTGGCGAGCTTCTTGCGAGAGGTCTCCTGGCTGGCGAGGGCGACGATCTCCTGGGCCGCCTCCTTGGCACGGCTGCGGGTCAGCTCACCCAGCCCTGAGGCGAGCTCGACGTAGCCCTGGATGGAGTGCTTGGCCATGGATCCTCCTCGGTACGGCGGCCCGGTCAGCCACCAGTGTCGCCCACGCTACCGGGGGGTGACCGCACGGAGCACGGACTCGGCACTCTCGCTGAGAGCAGCGACGTCGTCGCCGGTGGCACCCAGGTCGCGTGCCCGGTGGACAGCTCGCACCGCCGCCGCCAACGACTCCAACGACGCGCCGGGCGCCGCAGGGTCCGCTCCCAACCACCGGAGGTCGGGAGCCACCCACGTCGGACGCAGCTCAGGCGGCGCCGCGAGGCACGCGGAGAGGTCGTCGACCCCGGTGAGCACGAGAAGTGAGTCCATCCCGGCCGCGACGGCGCCCTCGATGTCGGTGTCGAGACGGTCACCGACGGCAAGCACCCGGCCCGCGGGCACGGCCAGCCGATCGGCGCACATGAGGTACAACGGCGCCGACGGCTTGCCCGCCACGACGTCCGGGCCGCGCCCGACCGCTCGCTGGACCGCAGCGACGAGCGAGCCGTTCCCCGGGGCCACCCCGCGGTCGGTCGGGAGCGTCGCGTCGGTGTTCGTCGCCACCCACATCGCCCCGGCCTGGATGGCATACGCGGCCTCGGCCAGGTGGGTCGCCGTGACCTGCGGGCCGTAGCCCTGGAGCACGGCCACGAGGTGGTGGCCCGAGACGGCATCCGGAAGGACGGCCGTCAGGCCCGCCTCACGCAGGGCCACGGTGACACCGGGGCCGCCGACGGCCAGCACGGCGCTGTCAGGTGGCACACGGTCGGCGATGAGTCGGGCGCCGGCCTGCGAGCTCGTCGCGACGGCCTCCGCGTGGACCGGGAGCCCGAGCTCCCGGAGGTGGGCGGCGACGTCATCCGGCGGCCGCGAGGCGTTGTTCGTCGCGTAGATCACCGGAAGGCTGGTGGCCGTCAGCGCGTCCACCGCGTGCGGCACCGCTGCCGGACCACGGTAGACCACGCCGTCGAGGTCACAGACGATGGCGGCGTATCGCGACTGCAGAGAGCCTGTCGCGCTCACTCCCGGCCCGCGCCTTCGGCTCCGGTCCCGGATGCCGCGTCGTCATCAGCGCCAGCCTCACCTGCAAGGTGCTCACCAGCCCTGTCCGCCCCAGCCATGGCGGTGACGATGGCGGGATCGTCGTCATCGTCCTCGCCCAGCTCGATGACCACGCCGTCGAGCTCCTCGAGCCGTTCCACGGCGTCGGTGACACCGTCGGTGTCGCCCTGGGCGGCCTTGACGAACCACTCACGGGACTCCTCCTCGCGCCCCAGGCCGAGCAGGGCGTCGGCGTAGGCGTAGTGGAGGCGGCACACGGTGGGTCCCGCCGGACGACGCAGGGCCGGTACCTGGAGTGCCAGCAGGGCGGCATCCTCCTGTCCGAGGTCGCGACGCACACCGGACACGACGATCGCCAGCTCGAGACGCTCCTCCTCACCCAGCGTGCGGGCCTCCGGCGTGGCGGCCAGCTCGAGAGCACGGCTGTGTCGCCCCAAGCCCCGCTCGCAGTCGACCATGAGGGGCAGCAGGTGGCTGGAGCCACTGAGCCGCCGCACCGTGCGGAACTCAGTCAGCGCTCGGGCGAAATCGCCCTGGCGGTAGGCCACCATCCCCAGTGCCTCGCGCGCTGCCGGAACGCGACCGGCACGACGCACGGCCGTTTCCGCGTGTGCCAGAGCCGCCTCGATGTTGTCGGCCTCCAGGGTGGCGGCCACCATGACCAGGTGCTGAGCCACCCCTTCGGCGTTCTCCTTGGAAAGGGTCCGCAGCTGCTGGTGCACGGCGCGGTCGAGCTCCTTGCCGGTCACCTCGTCCGGGATCCGGGGCTCCGGGAGGCGCGGACCCTTCGGTGCGAGCCGGCTCCCGCCGCGGTCCTCACGCTCGTCCGGTCGACCCGACGTGCCGTCGCGACCCGAGGGACGTGATTCCCGGGAACCGGACCTGCCACCGGATCCGGCACGATCGTCGCGACGGCGATCCCCACCGCCGCCGCGTGCCCCGGCACCACGCCGGTCGTCGCCATCACGACGTGGTCCACCCGTTCGAGGGCCACCGCGGCGGTCGTTGCCGGCACGCGGAGCACTGCCGCCGCCGGAGGGAGGTCGACCTGCGCGATCAGAGCCGTTGCTCCGATTCGCAGGAACGTCCTCACGCCGCGGCCCGGAACCACCCCCACCCGGGACCGTCCCGTCGGTGCGATCGCTGCTGCTCTCGTCGGCCACGCCGTCTTCTCCTGGTTCTGGGGACGGCCAACGGCCTCGCCGCTCAGGCAGCGCCCACGGGGGGTCTCATTCGTCTGTGTGCAGATGTCGCTGGCCACGTGCCACCGCCGAGCAAGTGTACGTCTGGCAGGTTGCCGGCTCTGGGTCGCGGGCTGGGGAGGTCAGACACGTTCCCCGGGGAAAGGGTTGCAGGGTGCCGTTGCCACGTGGGTTGGGCGTATTGGCTGACCCGAATCCCGTGGCGGTGGAAGTGGTGTGTTCTCCCATTGTTGGGGGATGCGAGAAGGGCCCACCTGGTGGTGGGCCCTTCTCGTGTTTCAATGTTTGTCCGGCTGCGTCCTACTCTCCCACACCGTCACCAGTGCAGTACCATCGGCGCTGAAGGGCTTAGCTTCCGGGTTCGGAATGGGACCGGGCGTTTCCC
>DATIAB010000210.1:0-5680 GCA_035458265.1 Ornithinibacter sp.
CGCGGCCGCCCAGCTCATCCTGCGTCGTGGCGGGTCCGGCATCAACTGGCCGCTCGCCTTCGGCACCGGCATCGCCGGTTCGTTCGTCGGGGGGCTGCTCGCCAGCCTGCTCGCCGGTGACGGCATCGAGCTGCGGCCGAGCGGCATCATCGGTTCCATCATCGGCGCGATCATCGTGACCCTGGGCTGGGACCGGTTCAAGGGCAGCTCAGCCTGACCCCGGCGGGGCTCGTGTCAGCCCACCGACATACGGTGGAGGCATGAACTTTCGATACCTCGGCAACAGCGGTCTCAAGATCTCCGAGATCACCTACGGCAACTGGCTGACCCACGGCTCACAGGTCGAGAACGACATCGCGACGCAGTGCGTGCGCGCCGCCCTCGACCACGGCATCAGCACCTTCGACACCGCGGACGTCTACGCCAACACCAAGGCCGAGACGGTGCTCGGCGCTGCCCTGAAGGGTGAGCGGCGCGAGAGCCTGGAGATCTTCACCAAGGTCTACTGGCCGACCGGGCCCGGCGGCAAGAACGACACGGGCCTGTCGCGCAAGCACATCCTGGAGTCGATCAACGGCTCGCTGACCCGCCTCCAGACCGACTACGTCGACCTCTACCAGGCCCACCGCTACGACACCGAGACCCCGCTCGAGGAGACGATGACGGCGTTCGCCGACGTCGTGCGCCAGGGCAAGGCCCTCTACATCGGGGTCAGCGAGTGGACCGCGCAGCAGATCCGCGAAGGCCACGCCATGGCCACGGAGCTCGGCATCCAGCTGATCTCGAGCCAGCCGCAGTACTCGATGCTGTGGCGGGTCATCGAGGGCGAGGTGGTGCCGACGAGCCAGGAGCTCGGCATCAGCCAGATCGTCTGGAGCCCCATCGCGCAGGGCGTGCTCACCGGCAAGTACCTGCCGGGTCAGGCCCCGCCCGAGGGCTCGCGCGCCGCCGACGACAAGGGTGGCGCCGACATGATCAAGCGCTTCATGAACGACGACGTGCTCACCCGGGTGCAGGCGCTGAAGCCCGTCGCGGGCGAGGCGGGGCTGACGATGGCCCAGCTCGCCGTCGCGTGGGTGCTCCAGAACCCGAACGTCGCTGCGGCGCTGGTCGGGGCGTCGCGCCCCGAGCAGGTCGGCGAGAACGTCAAGGCGTCCGGGGTGAGGCTCGAGGCCGACCTCATGGCCAGGATCGACGACGTGCTCGGCGGGATCGTCGAGCGCGACCCGGCGCTCACGGCCGCGAACGCACCGAAGGCTCGCGTCGTCTGACCCGGTCAGCCGGTGGTCGTCTCAAGCAGCTGTCGCAGGGTCAGCGGGTCGCGCCCGGTGAGCCGGCGCACGTCGTCGCTGGTACCGGCAACCTCCCCGGCGGCGATCGCGGTGTAGGTCGAGACCCAGGCGTCGTACTGCCACTGCTCGGCCGGCCACCGCAGCCGCGACGCGTAGGCCTCCTCGACGCTCTCGTCGTGGAAGGTCACGGACCTGCCGGTCACCTCGCTGATAGTGGCCGCGACCTCGGTCAGGGTCAGGGCCTGCTGCCCGGTGAGATCGTAGGTCGAGCCACGATGTGACCCGGGGTCCAGGAGCACCGTCGCGGCCACGCGGGCGACGTCGGCCCGGGCCACGCCCGCGACCCTGCCGTCGCCGGCCGGGCCGCGCAGCACGCCGTCCTCGCCCACGAACCAGGGCAGTACGTCGAGGTAGAAGTTGTCGCGCAGGAAGGTGAACGTCGTTCCGCGAGAACGGATGTGCTCCTCGGTCCCCCAGTGGTCCCGGCCCAGCGTGAAGGTGCACTCCGGCGAGGCGCCGTAGAAGGAGGTGTAGACGATGTGCTGCACTCCGGCATCCGCGGCGGCGTCGACGAACGTGCGGTGCTGGTCCAGCCGGTCGGCGGACTCGGAGGCCGAGACCATGAAGAGCGTCTGCACCCCGTCGAGGGCACGCAGCGCGGCGTCCCGGTCTCCGTACGCCGCGCGTACCACGTCCGCTCCCGGCAGGGCGGGCGCGCGCTCGGGCGACCGCACGACGAGGCGTTGCGCCACCCCGTGGTCGGCGAGATGGCCTGCGACGAGGCTGCCGAGCGCACCCGTCGACCCGGTGACGGCCAGGGTGGGGAGCGGTGACGATGCGGGGGCGACCATGGCGGTCAGTGTGGTGATCCGGGTCGCCGCTGTCTAGGCTTCGCGCCGCTCGGCGCTCTCCGGTTGTCAGCGGTGGGTCCGTGTGGTTGGGTGTCGCGAGAGCGCTCTCTCACCGGCGAGGGAGCGACCTGACGAGAGGTCTGCCGCATGATGAGCCCACACTCACGACCACCCCGGCACCCAGCTCGCGCCACGGCATCCGTGCTCGCCATCGGCGCCCTGACCCTCGCGGCCGCGGTGAGCACCACCACGGCGGCGGCTGCGCCCAGCAGCGTGACGGGCGCGACGGCATCCGGCATCGTCGCGGCGGCCGCGAGCAGCCCGTTCGGGGACAACGTCATCGTCTTCGACCCGAGCATGTCCCCGAGCGCCATCGAGGAGATCGCCAACGGGATCCATGCCGAGCAGGTCGACGACGAGATGGGCACCAACCGCTGGAGCCTGCTGTTCAAGCCCGGCACCTACGGCACGGCCGAGGACCCGCTCCAGATCCGGGTCGGCTACACCACCGAGGTCGCGGGCCTGGGGGCAGACCCCGGCGACGTCGTGATCAACGGCAAGATCGAGTCGTTCAACCGGTGCCTTCGCGATGGCGGCACGACCTACTGCGTCGCGCTCAACAACTTCTGGCGCACGCTGTCCAACCTCACGATCAACGTCAACGGTGCCGGCCAGGAGGGATGCCGTGCGTCGGCGAACTTCTGGGCGGTCAGCCAGGCGGTGTCGCTGCGACGGGTCGAGGTGACTGGCGGGAATCTCTCGCTCATGGACTACTGCAGCGCAGGGCCCCAGTTCGCGAGCGGCGGCTTCATCGCCGACTCCAAGGCATCCTTCGTCATCAACGGCTCGCAGCAGCAGTGGCTGACCCGCAACAGCGAGGTCGGCGGCTGGAGCAACGGCGTGTGGAACCAGGTGTTCTCCGGTGTCATCGGCGCACCCGCCGACACGTCCTTCCCCGACCCGCCGTACACGACGCTGGAGCAGACCCCGCTCAGCCGCGAGAAGCCGTGGCTGTGGATGGACGGCGGCGCGTGGAAGGTGCAGGTGCCCGGCGCGGCATCCGACACGCGAGGCATCACGTGGCCCGACGGGGAGCCGACGGGTGCGCGCACCCTCGACCTCGCCGACTTCCACGTCGCCAGGCCCGGTGACTCCGTGCAGTCGATCAACAGCCAGCTCGCCCGGGGCAAGCACCTCCTGCTGACGCCGGGTGTCTACGACGTCGACCGCAGCATCGACGTCAAGCGCCCCGGCACCGTCGTGCTCGGCATGGGTCACGCGACGCTCACCGCAGTCGGGGGAGCCACCCCGATGACCGTGTCCGACCGGGCTGGAATCGTCATTGCCGGCATCACCATCGATGCCGGGACAGTCGAGTCGCCCGTGCTCCTGCAGGTGGGCGCAGACCGTCCACGCAACCCGGCCCAGGGTTCCACCCCGGACAACCCGCTCACGCTGAGTGACGTGTACTTCCGCGTGGGCGGCCCGCACGTCGGCAAGGCCGAGGTGTCGCTGCAGATCGACGCCGACAACGTGCTCGTCGACCACACCTGGGTGTGGCGGGCCGACCACGGCGTCGAGGGCTTCACCGGCCCCAACGAAGGCGACTCGCAGCGCTGGGCGACCAACACCGGGCGCAACGGCCTGATCGTCAACGGTGACGACGTCACGGCCACCGGGCTGTTCGTGGAGCACTACCAGGAGCACAACACCATCTGGAACGGCGAGCGCGGACGGGTGGTGCTCTACCAGAACGAGCTGCCCTACGACCCGCCGAGCCAGGCGGACTGGACCCAGCCAGACGGCACGCTCGGGTACCCCGGGTACAAGGTCGCCGACGACGTGACCACCCACCAGCTGTGGGGTGGCGGGTCCTACGTCTTCAACCGCAACGACCCGACCATCGTCACCGAGAACGGCTTCGAGGTGCCGAACACCCCGGGTGTGCAGATGACGCACTTGCTCACCGTCAACCTCGACGCCGGCACCATCCGGCACGTGGTCAACGGTGTGGGTGACCAGGTGGACGAGACGAGGTCGGGAATGCCGGCCTACGTGGTGTCCTACCCCTGACGGGACGCATCGCCCTCGGGCGGCGCCGCCTTCGAGGCGATCCGCTCACCGGCCCCCTCGTCGAGCTCATCGGGCTCGCCGAGGGGGTCGGTCTCGTCCTCGTCCGGGAACGGGTTCATGGGGTCGACCCCGGCTGCCCTGGCCGTCCGGGCGGCCTTGACCCCTGCGGCGATGGAGTGCCACACGTGGTCGGGGCCGAGCGCGTCGAGGAAGCCCGACCTGGTCAGCACGTCGCGCACGTTGCCGAACACGCGCACGAGGAAGAGGTCGGTGCCCTCGGCGCGCAGCCGGGTGAGCAGGCCCTCGAGACGCTCGGCGGTCGTCGTGTCCATCTGGTTGGTCGCCTCGAGGTCGAGGACGACGGCGTACAGGGGTTGGCGCTCCCTGGCGCACATCTCGAGGCGACCGACGATCGAGGTCGCGTTGGCCCAGAACAGCGGTCCGTCGGGGCGCAGCACCGACACCCCCCGGTAGGTGCGGCGTGTGGGGTCGTGGCCGACCGAGCCCCACGCGGCCTTCTCGCCCTCCACGCGCCCCATCTCGTCGATCTCGACCTGCATCGAGCGGTAGACCAGGCCGAGCAGCGACTGGGCGATGGCGAGGAGCAGCCCGTTGAGCGGGCCGAGCAGGAGCACCCCGCCGAAGGCCACCACCGCGGCCACGAAGTCGTTACGACGGACTGCGGCGTACCGGCGGAACTCCGAGACGCTGACCAGTCCCCAGACGGCGTGGATGACGATGGCGGACAGGACGGCGCGGGGGAGGTTCGCGAGCAGGCCGGCCGCGAAGGCGACGAACAGCAGGACGACGAGTGCGGCGGCGACGCCGCTGACCTGGGTGAACGCACCCGCACGAGCGTTGGCGGCGGTCTTGGACAGCGAGCCACCGACGCCCATGCCGCCGAAGATGCCGGAGGCGAGGTTGGCGGCACCGTGCCCGACGAACTCCTGGTTGTCGCTGTCGGGGCCGGCTCCTCCACTCGGGCCGAAGGTCCGCACGGCGGCCAGGCCCTCGGCGATGCCGACGGCCGCGATGGCCAGGCCGCCGGTGACGATGCCACTCCACAGCTGTACGTCGACGACGGGGATCGAGGGCAGCGGCAGCCCGGTCGGCACCTCTCCGACGACGTGCACGCCCTGGTCTGCGAGGTCGAGGACGGTGGACAGGACGATGCCGCCCACGAGGACGAGGAGCGACCAGGGC
Source organism: Ornithinibacter sp. (assembly GCA_035458265.1). GTDB lineage: Bacteria > Actinomycetota > Actinomycetes > Actinomycetales > Dermatophilaceae > Fodinibacter. The sequence continues at coordinate 5,420 of DATIAB010000210.1, forward strand.
GCCTTCGGCAGCAGGCGTGACCCACCGAAGAGAATGATGAGGGCCCCCACGCCCACGGCGAGGGTCAGGGCATGGAAGTCCTCGAGACCGCGCACGGTCTCGTCGATGCGCTGGAAGATCCCGCCGGTGGGCGCGCTGATCCCGGCCAGGCCCGGGATCTCCCCGACGACGATGAGCACGACGAGGCCGCCGACGAAGCCGGTGACGATGGGCTCGCTGAGGAACTGCGCGACCCAGCCCAGCCGGAGCAGGCCGATGGCG
>DATIAB010000211.1:0-14014 GCA_035458265.1 Ornithinibacter sp.
GTCCTCGACGTCATGACCCTGACCATGCGGGCGCGCCCGCCGAACCCGCTGAGCGGCATCCTCACCGTCATGCAGTGGGCCGCCGTCGTCACCTTCGACGCCACGAACTACTCCACCCCGGTCACCGTCAACCTCGTGGCCGACCCCTGGTACCTGCTCCAGCCGGGCCAGGACAACCTCCGCTCCTTCTCCAAGCGCCCGCACCTGCTCTCCGGCATCCGCGGCCCCCTGGCCGTCGAGGGCGGCACCACCGCAGCCGACCGCTCGCTGCGCCCGGCCGTGCTCCTCCCGGGTGAGGGCAACGCCCCGCTCTTCCAGATCGCACCGCAGCCCCCCGAGGCCCAGCAGGTCGACGTGCTCAACGTCTACGCCGACTCCAGCCAGGAGGACCTGGTCGGGACGCTCACCGCCACGGCGATCACGGGCCTGAACATGAACGCCACCCCCCTGGACTTCGCGGCCCTGGTGAACGCGTCCGGCAAGCCGATGCCCTTCGGGGAGCCGACGGTCTTCCCGGCCGGCATCAGCTACGGCGCCATCGTCTTCGACCCCGCCACGGGAGCCTTCGACCCGACCGCGGCCTACACCACCATCGAGGTCGTCAACCTCCTCCTCGGCCAGGGCAACGACCGCCTCGACATCACGAGCACGCTGGTTCCGGGACCCGACCACAACGCTGACGGAACCCTCGGGTCGGTCGCGGTGCACGGCGGCATCACCACGGTGCACGGCGGCGGGAACTCGCGGGTCGAGGTCACCGGCACGTTCACGGCAACGAGCACCACCATCACGCGGATCGACGGCGTGTCGTGGACCAGCGCCGGCTTCGTGGCCGGGCAGGTGCTCACGGTCGGCGGCGTCGTCGTCGGCACCGTCTCCGGCTTCGGCGGTGCCAACGGGTCGACGCTGACCATCACCGGTGGGTCCTTTGCGAGCACCACCTACTCCGGGGCCACGGTGGCGGCGCGCGACCCGAAGACCGGGATGACGCGGATCGGCGGAGACACCGTCGTCATCACCGGGGGCGCCGGTCCGGACTCACCGCTCGTCGTCCACGGCGACACCTCGCAGGACGGCAAGTGGTACGGCGGCGACCCGCGGGTGCAGTCGTTCCTGGCCTTCGGCACGAAGCCCTTCCCCGACGAGATCGGCAACGGCGACTCCCGCTTCGTCTTCCCCGTCGCCAACCCGTTCGTGTATGCCGGCCACGACGTCATCGACGCCTCCGCGCTCTTCTCCGGGCTGACGGACACCCAGCTCCCGACCGTGGGCTTCACGGCCTACGGCGGCGCCGGAGACGACACGATCATCGGCAGCCAGGCGGCGGACTTCCTCGTGGGCGGCTCCGGCGACGACCTCATCGAGGGCCGGCGCGGCAGCGACCAGATCTACGGGGACAACGGCGTCACCGTCGACGTCATCACCCGCGAGCTGACCATCCCGTGGCGCAACGCCAGCGTCCACGCCAACCGCGACGGACTCGACGCCGGCCGGGACGTGCTGCACGGAGATGCCCCGGGCTCGCTGTCGGCGAGCACCGACACGTGGGACGACATCGTCTTCGGCGACTACGGCAGCGTGCGCCAGGACGTCCAGGAGGCCGTCCTCGGCATCCTGGTCCCGGCCACGACCACCACGGATGCCGTGTACGGCTACGCGCGCCCGACCCAGCTCGAGAAGATCCAGACCGCCGGGCGGGTCCGGGAGATCCGCAGCGAGCGCGCCGAGGACGGGGCGAACGACGTCATCACCGGCGACGGCGGCCGCGACCGGATCTTCGGCGGCAACGCCGACGACGCCATCTTCGGCAACGGCGAGTCCGACGTCGTCTTCGGTGACCACGGCCGGATGCTCTACCTCGAGGGGCTCCCCAGCGTCACGATCCTGCACCTCGTCGAGAGCATCGACGAGAAGCAGGGCGGCGTCGACACCATCAGCACGGCATGGGGCGACGACATCGTCGCGGGTGGCGCCCAGGGCGACACCATCGATGCCGGCCACGGCCAGAACATCGTCTTCGGCGACCACGGCCGCGTCACGGGCGTCGAGGGTGCTCAGGCCGTCTGGAACCGGCCGATCCCGAGCACGTACGGAGATGGGGCCCACGACGACTACCAGGTCCCGGTGCTCCAGCTCGTCGAGGGGTACGCCCCGGATGCCGGGGAGTTCGGTGGCGCTGACACCATCACCACCGGTCTGGGTCGGGACATGGTGTTCGGCGGCGCGGCCGGGGACTCGATCGTGGCCAACCAGGGCGAGGGTGCCGGCTCCTTGGACGGCAACAACGTCGTGTTCGGCGACTACGGCTACGTCGACTACCTGCTGCGCGACTCCTCCGTCCCCGACGACGCCCACGACATCGAGGTCATCTCCTCGTTCGCCACCTCCACGCACCTCGGCGGAGACGACACGATCACCACCGGCGCCGCCAACGACATCGTCGTCGGCGGGGCCCGCAACGACACCATTCGCGCTGGCCAGGGTGCAAACCTCGTGTTCGGTGACAACGCCCGCCTCTCGAGCAACCCCTTGATGGAGGACGACCACATCACCGGGTTCTCGGTGCACGAGTTCCTCATCTGCATCATCGAGACCTTCGGCTTCGGTGACCAGGACGGTGGAGCGGACACGATCTTCGGCAGTGACGGCCGTGACATCCTCTTCGGTGGCGCCGGGAACGACGTCATCTACGGCTATGGCGGCGACGACGTGATCTTCGGCGACCAGGGCAAGGTCACCTGCACGACGAAGTCCTACGACCCCGACGACCCCCGCAACGGCCTGTGCGTGGACCTCGGCGGCACGATCGACATCCGCGCGACGAACGTCGGCGTCCTCACGGGGTCCGGTGACGACCTGGTCTACGCCGGGTCCGGGGACGACCTGGTCATGGGCCAGCAGGGCGACGACATCATCTACGGCGAGGCCGGCGACGACATCCTCATCGGCGGCTCGAACGTGTCCGGGGCCCTGGACGGTGACGACGTCGTCGACGGCGGGCTCGGCAACGACCTGCTCGCCGGCGACAACGCCGACTGCTGCCGCCGCCCCGACCTGCTCGACCCGCGGATGCGCGCCCTGCTGGGCAGCGTCATCTACGGCACGAGCATCCCGAATGGCACCGACGGCCACGCCCTCGTCACCGGCACGACGCAGAACGACCCGACCGGGATCACCCAGTACGCGATCACGCTGCTCGACCACAGCGACGGCATCGAGCAGATCCCGGACGACCCGTCGCTGCGACCGTGGGGCGACGACCACCTGGCGGGCGGTGCCGGCAGCGACGAGATCTACGGCCAGCTCGGCACCGACACCATCCAGGGCGACGGCTTCGTCAACGGACTCGTCCTCGACGTCTCCGGCTACGTCATCGACCCGGCCACCGGCAACCTGCTGGTCCCGGGCGCCGACGGCGTCCACCGCCCGATCAGTGCCACCGACCTCTGGCCCGTCGTGAAGACGCGGGCCCAGGGTGTCGTCGGCGCCTGGCGCGACGACCCGCTCGACGCCGGCGTCGCCGAGACCCTCGCGGTGAACCCGTCGGTCGAGCAGGCGGGCGACGGGGACGACTACATCGAGGGCAACGGCGGGCGCGACACGATCTTCGGCAACCTCGGCCAGGACGACATCGTCGGGGACAGCAGCGACCTCTACGGCCTCGGTGACAACCAGACCGTGACGATCGCCCGCCGCGTCGCCGGGCGCACGACGTTCTACACGTCCGCCGCGGGTGTGGCCGCGTGGCGGGTCACCGGCCTCTCCGCGGACGGCCGCACGCTGCTCCTGTCCGGGTCGGCGACGAACATCCTCCCCGGTGTCCAGGAGATCACCGTCTACGGTGCAGGCATCCAGGAACCCCTGACAGTGACCATCGCCGTGACCAGCGACGGCATCAGCGTCCTGGCCGACATCGACTGGCGGACCATCGGCTCGTTCTGCCTCGGTGCCGAGTGCCGCCCGGCAGACGCCGACATGATCTTCGGCGGTGCCGGGACCGACATCGCTCGCAACGACCCCGGTGACGCCACGACGACGGCCGACGACGTGATCGTCACCGTGCCGACGGGCCACGCCCGCGACGCCGACGTCGTCGCCGGCGACAACGCCCGCATCATGCGCCTCGTGGGGACGTTCGGCCAGCAGCGCACTCCGAACGCCTACCTGGCCTTCGCCTACGACACGTATGCCGGCGGCCTGCGGATCGTGGTGCGTGCGGTCGAGCTGCTCGACCACACGTTCGGCGGCCCGGCGTTCGATGCCGTCGCAGCCGCCTCCGACCGAGGCGCGGGCGACGAGATCCACGGCGAGTCCGGCGACGACACCGTCTACGGCATGAAGGGCAACGACGTCCTCTTCGGCGACGGGCAGGACGACGACCTCATCGGCGGCTACGGCGACGACTGGATCTCCGGTGGCACCGGAGACGACGGCATCCTCGGAGACGACGGCCGGATCATGACCAGCCGCAACAGCTCGACCGGCTGGACGGCCCAGGGTGCACCGTGCACGGCCAACGGCACGACGTGCTTCAGTGAGCCGCTGTACGGCATCCTCGCCCTGTTCCCGAGTGACCCGGACACCCGCACGTCACAGGGCAACGTGCTGGACGAGGTCATCTACACGCCCGGGCACGTGCAGGAGGAGACGATCAACCGGGCCGGTGTCCTCAACAAGGCGGTCAACCTCACCCCGTTCAACGTCGACCCGGCTGACCTCGACCCGCTGTTCCGCCCCGAGGGCGGCTACGACGACATCATCTTCGGTGGGCTCGGCGACGACGCGATCCACGGCGGCTCGGGAGACGACGCGCTCTCCGGCGCCGAGGCTCTGGTCGCCGGGTACGCGCCGACGTACGTCACCTCGTGCGGTGCGGGAACCACTCCCGACTGCGTCGCGGTGCGCAACGGGCTCGTCCGGATCGACTTCGGCCACCCCGTGAACCCCGGCGACGTCCTGAGGTACAACCCGGACGACATCGACGGCTGGCACTACGACCGCACCCGGCGGGCCGGCGAGTTCGACCTCTACGACGAGTACCAGCCGCGCCGGGCCATCCTGTTCAACTCGGCGGCCGAGGTCTGGACCTGCACCGCCTACAGCCCGAGCGGGCACACGTGCACCGCCAGCAGCCCGGTCACCGACTTCCCGTTCCAGTTCTTCCTCAACAACCTCATCGACGAGGGCCCACGGGTCGTGGGCTGCGTCGACTTCGCTCCCAACGGCGACTGCCTCGGCACGGGGTATGCCGACACCGACGGCGACGACGTGCTGTTCGGTGACCTGGGCAACGACTGGATCGTCGGTGGCACGGGCCACGACACCCTGTGGGGTGGCTGGGGCAACGACCTCCTCCAGGCCGATGACGTGCTGGGCATCGGCTGCACCAGCTTCAGCAACAGCGGCACCTGCCTGTCCCGCGGAGAGTCGTGGCTCAACGACAGCCCGGACACCCACCCGATGTACGAGGACCGCGCCTTCGGCGGCGCCGGGCGCGACGTGCTCATCGGCAACACCGGCGGCGACCGGCTCATCGACTGGACGGGCGAGTTCAACAGCTACATCGTGCCGTTCGCCCCGTTCGGCATCGCGACCGTCAGCCGTCAGGTGCCCCCGGCCCTGTTCGAGTTCCTCTACACGCTCTCCGCAGCGCAGGGCGCCGACCCCACCCGCGCCGCCGACTGGAACCTCGACTTCGCCGACCGCAACGGTGAGCCCTACGGGGAGATCGGCCTGATCGTCCAGCAGGACCACGGGCTGTGGCAGGACCAGAGCGGGCCGCCGGCAGACCCGCAGGCGGGCAACATCCCCGGCGGCAAGCGCGACGTCCTGCGCAGCGCCACCTTCAACGACGGCCGGATGGGCGCCGTCGCCATCGACAGCGGCGTCTGGGAGATGACCGGAGGGGCGCTCAGCGTCTCCGCCGCCTCGCAGGGGCAGGATGCCGCAGCCGTCTTCTACGTCGACCAGAACCTGCCCGTCTACTACGAGCTGCTCGCCGACGTGAAGCTGACGAAGCCGACCGCAGGCTGGAAGGCCAACGCGTTCGTCATCTTCGACTACTTCTCCCCCACCGACTTCAAGTTCGCCGGCCTGGACCAGTCGACGAACAAGGTCGTCGTGGGTCGGCGCACCGCGGCCGGTTGGCTCTACGAACGGCAGGCAGCTGTCGGAAACATCCGCTTCGACACGTACTACGCGATGAACGTCACCGTGAACGGTCTCGTCGTCACCGTCTACGTCGACGGCACGGCCATGCTGACCTGGCAGTACGACCCCCGCTGGGTCGACGGCATCCCCCACGGTCTGAACACCGGCCTCGTCGGGGTGGGCTCCGACAGCTCGCGCGGTGTCTTCGACAACGTGGTCATCCAGTCGCTCCCGCCGCTCACCACCCTCGACGAGGCCGAGGACTTCTCCGACGGCGTCGGCGACCGCTTCACAGGGACCAGCACCGGCAGCTGGGCGGTGGCGGGCGGTCGGCTCGTGGGCACGGCGGTCGGCGGGTCCCCGGCGACGAACCTCATGGACCTTCCCGCCCGGGCGGCAGGGGGCACGACGACCACGGTCGAGGCGACGGTCCGCCTGTCGGCCGGAGGCTCCGGCGGGTTCGTCCTCGACCGGTACGCCGACGACGACTTCAAGTTCGTGACCCTCGACCAGGCCACCGGTCGCCTGCTCGTCGGGCACGTCGTCGACGGCACGCGTGTGGTCGACGCATCCTTCGCCGCGACGCTCCCGGCCGGGGTCGACCACCGGGTCGTGCTGACCCTGTCCGGCACCACCGTCGCCGTCAGCGTGAACGGCATCCAGGTCGGGTCGTTCTCGTACTACGGGGCTGTCGTCGACGGCGCCATCGGTGCGCTCGGCGACGTCGGCACCACGACCTTCGACGACCTCCGCGTCGTCATCGGCGTCAGCGTCAACAGCTCGCCCGACGTCCAGGCACCGACGCTCACCGTGCCCGAGGACATCACGCGGACCACCGCCGGCAGCACGCTCCTCATCTCCGACAGCACCATCGGCGCCGCCACCGCGACCGACAACGTCCCCGGCGTCGTCGTCACGCGCTCGGGGGTCCCAGAAGGCAACTTCTTCGCGCTCGGGACCACGACGATCACATGGACGGCCACGGACGTCTTCGGCAACCAGACCGTGCGGACCCAGCTGGTCACCGTCACGGCCACGGCGGTCCCGGTGACGGTCTCGGTCGCCGTCACCGATGCGACCGGCGCGGAGGCCGGCAACGACCCCGTCACCCTCACGGTGACCCGCACCGGGAGCACGACGACGGCACTGACCGTCACCGTCGCCGTCGGGGGCACTGCGAGCGCTGCTGACCGCACCATCACCGTGACCGGCGGCACGCTGTCAGGCTCCACGCTGACGATCGCTGCCGGTAGTGCCACGGCGACCATCACGATCCGTCCGGTCGACGACACGACGGCCGAGCCGACCGAGACGGTCACCCTCACCCTGCTCTCCGGCACCGGGTACACCGTGGGCGGCACGACGTCCGCGGGCGGATCGATCGTCGACAACGACGCCGCGACGCTGCCGGCGGTGTCGGTCGCCGACGTCACCGTGATCGAGGGGTCCTCGCCCGGATACGTCCTCGTGACGATCGGCCTGTCGGCACCGGCGCCCTCCACGGGTGCCAGCGTGCGCGTCCGCACCACGAACGGGTCCGCCGACACCAAGGACTACGGCGCGGTCGACCAGACCGTGACGTTCACCGCCGGAGCGACCAGTGCGACGGTGCAGATCTGGGTCAAGGACGACAAGCGACTCGAGGGCACCGAGACGTTCACCGTCACCGTCTCGTCCCCGTCCGGCGTCACCATCGCGGACGGGACGGCCGTCGTGAGCATCCTCGACGACGAGAGCGCTCTGCTGACGGCTCTGAGCCCGATGTCCGCCACGGTGTCCAGCATTGGCTCCCCCACGGATGCCGTGCGGCTCGCCGCGGCGTGGGAGGTCGCCACGGCGACCTGGGCCGCTCGGGGGTTCGGCACCGCAGCGCTCGCCGCAGTCACGGTGTTCGTGAGCGACCTCCCGGACGGCCTGGTCGGATACGCCGGCGACGGCGTCGTCCGCCTGGACGGCGATGCCGGCGGCCTGGGCTGGGCGCGGGTCGACCTCGTGGGGGTGCTCGTCCACGAGCTGGGTCACCTGTTGGGCCTCGACCACGATCAGCTGGCCGCGGCAACGTCCTCGCACGCGGTCCCGGTCGGCCGAGTACCGGCCGAACCCGTCACTGGTCATGCCCCCGAGGCAGTGATGGCGGGCTCGGGGCCGGCGACCGCGATGGTGGCCCGCACGGCGGCTGTGGCCGAGGAGATGGGCGCGCCCCAGGTGGCTCGGACGGCGACCCGGGCGGGCCCGGCCACACTGACCGCGCCTGAGCCGGCTGACGTGGGGGGCGGCGGTCAGGGGCCGAGCGGCACGCCGCCGGCGTGGACGGGCCTGCTCCTGCTCCTGCTCGTCCTTGCGGTTCAGCTCAGCACGGCGCGCCCGATGACGACCACGCTCGCCACCACGCAGAACCCGAGGACGAGGCGTCGGAACCGCTCGGCGTCGATGCGGGCCCGCAGGGGCGCTGCAGTGGCGTAGCCGAGCAGCACGAACGGCACCCAGAGCCCACCGACGACGACCTGGTGCTGCGCCAGCTGCCCCCCGAGGGCCAGCCCGGCGAGCCCGAGCGCGGACCCGGCGAGGAAGAAGACTGCGAGCGTCGAGCGCACTCGCTCGGGGCGCTCGTGCTGGAGCACCAGCGCCAGGAACGGGCCGCCGATCGCGGCCGCCGTCCCCGAGACACCCGACACGGCGCCGGCGACCGCCGCGTTCACCGGAGTCGGGCGCAGCTCGATCGTGCGGACGGACACCGCCACGGTGACCAGGATGAGCACGCCGACGAGCGCGGCGATGGCTCGCGGGGAGACGACCGCGACGACGGCCACACCGAGCGGGGTGGCGAGCGTGCGTGCGCCCACGGCCCAGCCGAGGGGCCGCCACGCGACGTCTCGCTCCGCGTGGGAGAGCTGGAGCAGTGGAAGCGCCATCGCGGGCACGAGGAGAGCGACCGGCATGAGGTCCGGGGCGAGCAGGACGACGAAGGGTGCGGCGACGACCGCCATCCCGAATCCGATCATCGACTGCACGACACCCCCGGCGAGCACCGCGAGGCCGAGGACGAGCACGAGCGGCCAGTCCATCAGGGGAAGGCGACGAGCTTGGTGATGGCGACCAGTCCGATGACGACGATGATCCCGCGCAGCACCGGCGCCGGCAGACGGCGACCGACGGTCGACCCGATCACCCCGCCGATCGTGGCTCCGACGGCGATGAGCAGCACGATGAGCCAGTCGACCTGGTCGGGCGCGACGACGATGAAGACCAGGGCCGCGACCGCGTTGACGATCGTCGCCAGGACGTTCTTGTAGCCGTTGACGCGCTGGAGCGGGTGGCTGGACAGGGCACCGAGCACCCCCATGAGGATGATCCCCTGGGCCGCACCGAAGTAGCCGCCGTAGACCCCGGCGCCCAGCACGCCCGCCTGCATGGCCCGCTCGTGCCCGCGTGCGGATGCCGTGCCCTCGGCGCGCCGCCGCTCCGCCCAGGCGCTGAGGCGCGGCCCGGTGACCACGAGCACCAGCCCGAGCAGGATGAGCACGGGGACGATGGCGCGGAACAGCTCGGGGTCGAGCACGAGCAGCAACAGCGCCCCGGCCACTCCTCCGAGGAGGGACATCGGGGCGAGACGGCGCAGGTCGGGACCAGCGCCGACGAGCTCGGCCCGGTAGCCGATGCTGCCCGTCAGCGAGCCGGGCACGAGGCCGATGTTGTTCGAGATGTTCGCCGTCACGGGCGGGACGCCGAGGAGCAGCAACGTCGGGAAGGTGATCAGGGTGCCCGACCCGACGACGGTGTTGATCGTTCCCGCCCCGATACCCGCGAGGATGACGAGCAGGGCATCGGGGACGGGCACGCGACCACCCTAGGCGGGCGGCGTCGGCGGTGCGGGCGGCGCCGGAGGGGTGTCCGCGACCCGCGGGGAGTCCGCGACCGGGGGCACCGCTGGTGCCGGCGGCGTCGTCGGGCGCGGCGGGACGGCATCCGAGCCCCGCTCGATGGGCGGCTGGACGCGCGAGGCCGGTGCGGCATGCTCCTCGGCCTCACGGCTGGCCAGCCCGGCCTGGCCGCGCGCGGTCGCCAGAGCCTGCGCGGGGTCCTCCAAGGTGGTCTCCTCGAACGCGTAGGCCCCTTCGTGGCCCGGGTCGACCCAGGCATCGTCGTCGCCGCCGTCGAAGCCGCCCTGGCCCCGGCCGAGCATGCCGCCGATGCCCTTGAGGGCGTCGGTGAGCTCGCTCGGGATGATCCACATCTTGTTGGAGTCGCCCCGGGCGATCTGCGGCAGCACCTGGAGGTACTGGTAGGCGAGCAGCTTCTGCGTCGGCTTGCCACGGTGGATGGCGTCGAAGACCTGCTGGATGGCCCGGGCCTGGCCCTGGGCCTCGAGGATGCGGGCCTGGGCGGACCCCTCGGCGCGCAGGATCTGGCTCTGCTTCTCGCCCTCGGCGGTGAGGATCTGGCTGGCCTTCTGGCCCTCCGCGGTGAGGATGATGGCGCGGCGCTCACGCTCGGCCTTCATCTGCTTCTCCATCGACTCCTGGATGGAGTGCGGCGGGTCGATCGCCTTGAGCTCGACCCGGTTGACGCGGATGCCCCACTTGCCGGTGGCCTCGTCGAGCACACCACGCAGCTGGCCGTTGATCTGGTCACGGCTGGTCAGGGTCTGCTCGAGGTCGAGCGAGCCGATGACGTTGCGCAACGTGGTGACGGTGAGCTGCTCGATGCCCTGGATGAAGTTGGCGATCTCGTACACGGCCGACTTGGGCTCGATCACCTGGTAGTAGATGACCGTGTCGATGCTGACGACGAGGTTGTCGCTCGTGATCACCGGCTGCGGCGGGAAGGAGACCACCTGCTCGCGCAGGTCGATGTTGGCGCGCACGATGTCGACGAACGGCACGAGGAGGTGCAGGCCCCCCTCGAGCGTGCGCGAGTAGCGGCCGAGGCGTTCGATGATCAGTGCGGTCTGCTGCGGCACGACGCGAACCGTGCGCACGAGCACGATGATCACGAAGCCCGCCAGCAGCACCAGCACGATGAGGGGGAAGATGCCTTCTGGCATGGGGGTCAACCTTTCGCGGGGCGCCGGATACGGCGCGGGTCGGCTGGCGGGGGACGGGTGGTGGTCAGGTGTCCTGGATCGGGGGAGGCGCCACGATCGCGGTTGCGCCCTGGATGGCGATCACCCGGACCTCCTCGCCGGGGCCGATGCTGGTCGTCACACCAGCCGCGAGCCGCGCCGACCAGGTCTCACCCGCGAGCTTGATCCGCCCGTCGCTGTCGGTGACCGCCTGCAGCACCCGGGCCTCGCGGCCGACGAGTGAGGACGCGCCGATGTGGTGGTCGATCTCCCCGTCGGTGAACTGGCGCTTGATGATGGGCCGCACGGTGAGCAGCAGGAGCAGCCCGGTGGCGACGGCCACGACGACCTGGACCGGGAAGGAGGCCCCGAGGCCCGCCGCGACGGCGCCGGCCAGCGCCCCACCGGCGAACATGATGAACACGAAGTCGACGGTCGCCGCCTCGATCGCCGCGAGCACGATGGCGATGCCCAGCCAGGCGAGCCAGAAGTTGTCGGTCAGCCATTCCATGGGTCGACCTCCCTTTCGTGGTGAGCCGTCACGTGATGGACGGGTGTCCGGGTCGGGCGGTTCCCGTGTCGGTGGCCGGGGCGGCTAGCGGGCGCGGGCGGCATACCGGTCCCCCCGCACCTCGAGCTCGAGCGGCATCCCGAAGGTCGCCTCGAGGTTGGCGGCGGTGAGGGTGATCTCGATCGGCCCCTGGGCGACGACGCGACCCTCCCGCAGGAGCAGGACGTCGGTGAAGTACGGAGGCACCTCCTCGACGTGGTGCGTCACGAGGACGAGGGCCGGGGCGGCGAGGTCGGCGGCCAGCTCGCCGAGCCGACGCACGAGGTCTTCCCGTCCGCCGAGGTCCAGCCCTGCCGCAGGCTCGTCGAGCAGCATGAGCTCGGGGTCGGTCATGAGGGCGCGGGCGATCTGCACCCGCTTGCGCTCCCCCTCCGACAACGTGCCGAAGCGCCGGTCGGCGAGGTGGTTCGCGCCGAGCGCCTCGAGCAACTCGTCGGCGCGGCCCTCGTCGAGGCGGTCGTAGGCCTCGCGCCACCGGCCCACCACGCCGTACGAGGCGGTGACGACGACGTCACGCACCCGCTCCCGATCCGGGATGCGTTCGGCCAGCGAGGCCGAGGCCAGGCCGATGCGGGGGCGCAGCTCGAAGACGTCGACGGTGCCGAGCACCTCACCGAGGATGCCGACGACCCCCGTGGTCGGGTGGATGCGGGCCGAGGCGAGCTGGAGCAGGGTGGTCTTCCCCGCGCCGTTCGGGCCGAGCACGACCCAGCGCTGGCCCTCCTCGACCTCCCAGCTGACGTCGTCCAGGATCAGGGTGTCCCCGCGCACGACGCTCACGCCGGCCAGCGCCAGGACATCACTCATGCACTGAACCCTAACCGCCGGTCATCGGGCGGGGTGCCGCTGCCCCATGACGTCCAGGTAGACCTGGTTGGTCTGCTCACCGATCGAGCCCCAGGAGAACGACTCGACGGCGCGGCGCCGACCCGCCAGGCCCATCCGGTCGGCTCGGGCGGCGTCACTGACGGCATCGGTCATCGCGGCGGCGAGGTCGGCGACGAACCGGTCGGGGTCGACGGGCGTGCCCGTGCCGTCCTGGACCTGCTCGATCGGCACGAGCCACCCCGTCTCACCGTGCACGACGACCTCGGGGATGCCGCCCGTCGCCGTCGCGACGACCGGCAGCTCGCAGGCCATCGCCTCGAGGTTGACGATGCCGAGCGGCTCGTAGACCGAGGGGCAGATGAAGACCGTGGCGCTGCTCAGGAGGGCGACGACCTCGTTGCGGGGCAGCATCGTCGGCACCCACACGACGCCGTCGCGAGTCTTGCGCAGCACCTCGATGAGGTGCTCCACCTCGGCCATGATCTCGGGCGTGTCGGGAGCACCCGCGAGCAGGACGAGCTGCACCTCGGGCGGCAGCTCCGCGGCTGCACGCAGCAGGTAGGGCAGGCCCTTCTGCCGGGTGATGCGCCCCACGAAGATGATGCTCGGGCGGTCCGGGTCGACGCCGTGCCGGCGCACCGTGTCCTCGTCGCGGGCACGCTGCCACTGCTGGGAGTCGATGCCGTTGTGCACGACCTTGACCCGCTCGGGGTCCACGGACGGGTAGGACCGCAGGATGTCCTCGCGCATGCCGGCACTGACGGCGATCACGGCGTCAGCGGCCTCGTAGGCCGTCTTCTCGACCCAGGAGGAGACCCGGTACCCACCGCCGAGCTGCTCGGCCTTCCACGGGCGCATCGGCTCGAGGCTGTGCGCGGTGAGGACGTGGGGGATGTCGCCCATCAGGCTGGCCAGGTGACCACCCATGTTCGCGTACCAGGTGTGCGAGTGCACCAGGTCGGCCCCCTCGCAGGCCGCGGCGAGCGAGAGGTCGACCCCCAGGGTCGTGAGGGCCGCGTTGGCCCCCGCGAGCTCGGCGAGGTCGGGATGGCCCGTCGTGCCGTCCTCGTCTCGCGGTGCCCCGAACGCGTGGACACGCACGTCGAGATCACCCCGTTGCCGGAGGGCACTGACGAGCTCGGTGACGTGGACGCCCGCACCTCCGTAGATGGCCGGCGGGTACTCCTTGGACAGGATGTCGATGCGCACGAAAGCCACCTTAGTGAGACACGAGGTTCCCGGCGAGGGCTGCGACCCCATAGCGTGTGCCCATGGCGTACCGCAGCGGAGGTCCGAAGGTTCTGGTCATCGTCCTCGCGGGTGGGGAGGGAAAGCGGCTGATGCCGCTCACCGCCGACCGAGCGAAACCGGCAGTGCCGTTCGGCGGCATCTACCGACTCATC
>DATIAB010000212.1:0-4322 GCA_035458265.1 Ornithinibacter sp.
CGCGAACCTCGCGACCTCGCTCTTCGAGCACGACTCCATCACGACGACCGAGGCCAAGGCCAAGCGCCTTCGCCCGCTCGCCGAGCGCCTCATCACCTTCGCCAAGCGCGGTGACCTCCACGCCCGTCGCCGGGTGATGACGGTCATCCGTGACAAGGGCGTCGTGCACCGTCTCTTCGTCGAGATCGGGCCCGACATGGCCGAGCGCAACGGCGGCTACACCCGCATCACGAAGATCGGCCCCCGCAAGGGCGACAACGCCCCCATGGCCGTCATCGAGCTCGTCCGCGAGCCCGTTGCCAAGAAGGCCACCGTCAAGGAGGCCGAGGCCGCGACCAAGCGTGCGGCCAAGGATTCCTCGAAGAAGGACGCCAAGAAGGACGCCGCCAAGGTCGAGGAGGCCCCCGCGGCGGCCGCGGCCGTTGCCCTCCCCGAGGGCGCTGTCGCCGCGACCGAGGACGGGTCGGCTCCCGACGGCTACACCGTCAAGGGCAACGCTGACTCCGGCAAGTACCACGTCGAGGGTTCGCAGTGGTTCGCGCAGACGAACGCCGAGTTCTGGTTCAAGGACGCCGAGGCCGCTGAGGCCGCGGGCTTCGAGCCGGCCGGCGGTCCGGACAAGCAGGACGTCGACGACGAGGCCTGAGCAGGCAGGTCGGCCTCGCGCTCGACCAGCCTCGCGACGCACGACGTCGGATGCCGTGAACGGCTCCCTCCCACAGCGGAGGGGGCCGTTCCGGCATCCGGGGCGGTCACGGACACCTTCGTGGCCCTGCGGCAGCCCGCCGTCCGGGCGATCACGCGCACTAGCCGCACTACGCTGGCGCGGTGACGCTGCGGATCCGGATCGACCTCTCGTATGACGGGACAGCGTTCTCGGGGTGGGCTGCCCAGCCGGGTCGGCGCACCGTCGAGGGCACGCTCGCCGTGGCGCTCACGACCATCCTGCGCACTGCCGAGCCGGTGCGCCTCGTGGTCGCCGGCCGCACGGATGCCGGAGTGCACGCCCGGGGGCAGGTCGCCCACGCTGACGTCGACGCCGGTGCCTGGGATGCCGTGAGCGGCCGCTCCGCGCGCCCTCCGGAGGAGGCCGCGGCCACCCGGCTGCGCGGCATCCTGCCTGCCGACATCGGCGTGCGGGCCGTGACGCGCGCCCCGGAGGGTTTCGACGCCCGGTTCTCCGCGCTGCGCCGTCGCTACCTCTACCGGCTGTGCGACGACCCTTCGGTGCTCGACCCCCTGCGTCGCTACGACACCGTGCTCGTCCGCGGCCCGCTCGACGTCGAAGGTATGGACGAGGCGGCGCGCAGGCTCGTCGGCCTCCACGACTTCGCGGCCTTCTGCCGGCGTCGAGAGGGTGCCACCACCGTGCGCACCCTGCTCGACCACCGGTGGTCCAGGGCGGCGGATGGGGTCATCGAGGGATGCGTCGTCGCGGATGCGTTCTGCCACAGCATGGTTCGGGCCCTCGTGGGGTCCGTCGTGCCGGTCGGTGAGGGCCGGCTCGGGGTGGAGGTTCCCGCCGCGGTGCTCGCGGGTGGGGTGCGCGACCCCCGCGTGCGGGTGATGCCGGCCCACGGGCTCTCGCTCGAGGAGGTCGTCTATCCGCCGGATGCCGATCTCGCCAGCCGGGCAGAGATGGCACGATCGACGAGAGAAATGCCCCCGAACGGTCGAGAAGGAGCCCCCTGATGCCATCGGAATCCGACTGGACGCCCACGGTGCCCCGATCCGTGCACGTGACCCGACACAACCAGGAGGCCACGGCATCCGGTATCTACGGCGTCATCGTCGGCTCCGCGGTGATGTCGGCCTCGCACGCCGACAAGGCGTACAAGGTGATCGTGGCCGTACTCGTCACCCTCACCATCTACTGGGGCGCCGAGCGATATGCCCGCATCGTCGCCGAGCGCATCCACGAGGGGCACCGCCCGAACTGGTTGACGGTTCGCCACCAGCTGACCCACGGGTGGGAGATGGTGACCGCCTCGACCCTCCCGCTGGTCGTGCTCGCGGTCATGAGCGTGCTCGGCGCCGAGCTGACGACCGCCGTGCTCGCAGCGCTGACCTGCAGCACCGTGCTGCTGTGCGTGGCGGGCTGGGCCGTCGGCCGTGGCGGTGGGCTCACGCCGATGGAGCGGGTGGTCTCCACCATCGTCGCGGGCATGTTCGGCGTCGTCTTCATCCTCCTGAAGACCCTCCTGCACTGAGCCCTCACCACGGCAGAGCGGCCCCAGCACAAAGTCGGATGAGTTCGCACCCGCCGTCGTGGACACTGGACCCTCGTGGGCCATCTCGACGTGAACACCGTGTGCTTCTCCCTGCCGGACGGCCGGCCGCTGTTGCGTGACGTCACCTTCCGGGTGGGGGAGGGGGCCAAGGTCGCCCTCATCGGTCCGAACGGCACCGGCAAGACGACCCTGCTGCGCATCCTCGCCGGCGACCTCACGGCATCCGAGGGGGCGGTGACCCGCAGTGGCGGTCTCGGGGTGATGCGCCAGTTCATCGGCAAGGTGCGCGACGACACCACGGTGCGCGACCTGCTCGTGTCGGTCGCGCCGGACCCGGTGCGGCTGGCGGCTGCCGAGATCGACCGTACCGAGCTCGCGATGATGGAGCACGACACCGAGGCGGACCAGCTCGACTACGCCCAGGCCCTGTCCGACTGGGGTGACGTCGGCGGCTACGACTGGGAGACGCACTGGGACGTGTGCACGGTGGCGGCACTCGGGACCCCGTTCGAGAAGGCCCAGTGGCGCAAGGTGTCGACGCTGTCCGGCGGGGAGCAGAAGCGGCTCGTGCTCGAGTCGCTGCTGCGCGGGCCCGAGGAGGTCCTCGTGCTCGACGAGCCCGACAACTACCTCGACGTCCCGGCCAAGCGCTGGCTGGAGGAGCGCCTCATCGAGTCGCCGAAGACCGTGCTGTTCGTCAGCCACGACCGCGAGCTGCTCGACCGGGTGGCGACGCGGATCGCGACGCTGGAGCCCAGCCACGGCGGCAACACCGTGTGGGTGCACCCGGGACGTTTCTCGACCTACGACGCGGCCCGGGCCGACCGCAACGACCGCCTCGACGAGCTGCGCCGACGGTGGGACGAGGAGCACGCGAAGATCAAGGCGCTCGTGGTCATGTACCGGCAGAAGGCGGCGTACAACGACGGGATGGCCTCGCGCCTGCAGGCGGCGGAGACTCGGCTGCGCAAGTTCGAGGAGGCGGGGCCACCGGAGGCCGTGCCCCTGCGCCAGAAGGTCGCCATGCGCCTGACGGGCGGGCGCACCGCCAAGCGGGCGGTGATCGCCACCGGGCTCGAGCTGCGGGTCGACGGGGGTCAGCTGATGCAGCCCTTCGACGCCGAGATCTGGTTCGGTGAGCGCGTCGGGGTGCTCGGCAGCAACGGCTCGGGCAAGTCGCACTTCCTTCGGCTGCTGGCCGCCGGGGGCAGCGACCCCGACCGCGAGCACGAGCCGGTCGGCGACATCCGCCCCACGCCGGTCGAGCACGCCGGACGCGTCGTGCTGGGCTCACGGGTGCGGCCCGGATGGTTCGCCCAGACCCACGACCACGCGGCGCTGCACGGGCGCACCCTGCTCGAGATCCTGCATCGCGGTGACGACCACCGCGCCGGGATGCCGCGCGAGGTCGCCGCCCGCGCCCTCGACCGGTACGGGTTGGCGCGTGCGTCGGAGCAGACCTTCGACTCGCTGTCCGGTGGGCAGCAGGCCCGGCTGCAGATCCTGCTGCTCGAGCTGTCCGGGGCGACGCTGCTGCTGCTCGACGAGCCGACCGACAACCTGGACCTGCACTCGGCCGAGGCGCTCGAGGACGCACTGGAGGCGTTCGAGGGCACCGTGCTCGCCGTGACGCACGACCGGTGGTTCGCTCGAGGGCTCGACCGCTTCCTGGTCTTCCGGGCCGACGGCCGGGTGGTCGCGAGTGACGAGCCGGTGTGGGCGGGGGGGCGGGTCGACCGGGCCCGCTGACCAGCCCGGCCCTGGTGGTGCGGGTCGGGCTCGGGTGGCTAGGCCGGCGAACATCACACGACGACGCCATTGTCGGCCGCGGGCGCGGGGCGGAAACTGCAGGTATGGACGCCCAGCTCAACAAGGCTCGTACCCTTGACGCCGTCAATGCCCTCAACCGCGGTGACCTCGCGGGCTACCTCGCGATCTACGCCCCCGGCGCGGTCGTCCACGGGCTGCCGGAGCATGTCACGCCCGACGTCGCCGGGCATCGTGAGGTGCTGACGGAGATCCGTCGGGCGCTGCCCGACGTGCAGGCGCTGGTGCAGGCCATCGTCGCGGAGGACGACCTGCTGGCTGTCC
>DATIAB010000213.1:0-3295 GCA_035458265.1 Ornithinibacter sp.
CCGGCGAGCCGCAGCCCGTCGAACGCCTGGGGGCTGGTCACCTCGTGGAGCAGGTGCAGGTCGATGTAGAGCAGGTCGGGCTCGCCCTCCCCGCGATGCACCACGTGGGACTCCCAGACCTTCTCGGCCAGAGTTCCGGCCATTGCTCCACCTCCACGACGTGACCGCCCGCTCGGCGGTCGCACGACTTCGACGCATGCGGACGCCCGACTCCAGGCGTCATCGCTGTCCACCGAGATTCGCACGGGCAGGTTGGCATTGGACGTGCGTCTCAGGCAATGAGACGCTAATATCAAGACATGGACAACACAAGTGGCGTCGGCGTCCTCGACAAGGCGGCGATCGTCCTCAGCGCCCTCGAAGCCGGCCCGTCGACGCTGGCTCAGCTCGTGACCGCCACGGGCCTGGCCCGACCGACGGCCCACCGGCTGGCCGTCGCACTCGAGCACCATCGCCTGGTCACCCGTGACCTGCAGGGCCGCTTCATCCTGGGCCCCCGGCTCGGCGAGCTCGCCGCAGCCGCCGGCGAGGACCGCCTGCTCGCGGCCGCTGGACCCGTTCTCGGCGCGCTGCGCGACCACACCAACGAGAGCGCCCAGCTCTTCCGTCGCCAGGGGGAGCACCGCGTCTGCGTCTCGGCTGCCGAGCGCCCCGTCGGCCTGCGCGACTCCATCCCGGTCGGCGCCGCACTGTCCATGCGCGCGGGCTCGGCCGCCCAGGTCCTGCTCGCCTGGGAGGAACCCGACCGCCTGCACCGCGGCCTGCAGGGCGCCGCCTTCACCGCAACCGCCCTCTCGGGCGTGCGCCGGCGTGGCTGGGCCCAGAGCGTCGGTGAGCGCGAGCCGGGCGTGGCCTCCGTGTCCGCCCCGGTCCGCTCGCCCTCCGGGCGGGTCATCGCCGCGGTGTCGATCTCGGGCCCGATCGAGCGCCTCTCACGCCAGCCGGGGCGACTGCACGCGGCGACCGTGATCGCCGGCGCCACCAAGCTCACCGAGGTGCTGGCCCGACACGCAGCGCAGCAGGACGTGCAGAACAACGCCTGACCATCCCGACTGATGGCGAACGACCCACCTGAGACCCCCGTCCGGGGCCGGGTGCACGTGGGTCGTTCGCAATGCGTGCGACGTGCTGGGTGATGAAACACGGAGTTCACACGACGACGTAGCAGCGGCAACACCAAGGCGACATCGTGACGGCATCCGAAGCCGTATGCCGCGCGAGGAGGTCGCCCGTGTCCCTCACCACTGCACAGCGCATCGCTCGAGACCGCACCCGCCTGCTCGGGTTCCCGAGGCCGGGACGCCGCGCGATCGTCGTCGGCGGCGGCGTCATGGCGGCCCGACGTGCCGCGGCCCTGACCCGGGCCACCACGCCGGTCACGGTGTTCGCCCCCGTGCTGTGCGACGACGTGTTCGACCTGCTGGCCGAGCGCCTCGTGACGTGGGAGAACCGCTGGCCGGTCGAGGCCGACCTGGCGGACGCCTGGCTCGTGCACGCTGCGACCGGCGACCCGGAGATGGACGCACGGGTGTGCGGCTGGGCGGCATCGGTCCGGCAGTCCGGCCTGACCGCCTGACCGCCGGGCCGAAGGGGCGCTGACCCGGAATGCACGCTCGCCGTCGCCGTCGCCGCCCGGGCTGCTGGGATCCCCAGCTCGGTTGAGCCGACCTCAGGGCTTGTAGAAGGTGCCCTCCAGCGGCAACCGCAGCCGGGTACCACCGTCGCGGCGCTGGTAGGCATGCGACACGGCGGGCGCAGTCGGGATGAGGCAGATCTCGCCGACCCCCTTGGCGCCGTACGCGAACGGCAGCACCCCCGGGCCGTGTACCGTGCGCACCTCCATCTCCGGCGTGCCCGTCGACCGGATCAGGCCGAGCTTGGCGAAGGTGGTCCCCGGCCGGCCGTCCACGACGACGAACTCCTCGGTGAGCGCATAGCCCAGGCCCATCACGATGCCTCCCTCGACCTGCCCCTGCAGGGCCTGCTGGTTGACAACCGTGCCTGCGTCGTAGGCCGCCACGACCTTGCGAACCCGCCCGTCGTCGTCGAGGTGCACGAGCTGCGCACCGTACCCGTACGTGACGTGGCTGACCGGGTTCGTCTTGTCGGAGCCGATGGGGTCGGTCGCCGGCGAGAACTCGCCTGCGAAGACGCGGCCCTCCACGCACTCCAGGGCGGCCAGCAGGCCCGGCCCGTGGAGCGCGTCAGGACCCCCCACGGCCACCAGCGCCGTCTTCAGCGCCACCGCCGCCCGCCGGATCGCCTCGCCGGTGAAGAGTGTCTGCCGGGATGCCGTGGACGTGCCGGCGTCCGGGGTGCGCTCAGTGTCCGGAGCCTCCACCACGACCCGGTCCGGCGGGACGGGCACCGTCTCGCAGAGCATGTGCGTCGCCATCTGCGAGACACCCTGGCCCATGCCGGCCGCCGAGCTGCGCACGTGCACGATGCCCTGCTCGACGCAGATCAGGGCGCGCCCGGTGTCGGGCACGCCCATCCCGAGGCCGCTGTTCTTGAACGCCACCGCGAGGCCGGCCAGGGGGTCGGCGTCGTAGTCGGGCTTGAGGGCCTCCAGGCACTCCACGAGCCCGGTGGCGGCATCGGCGATCTGCCCGTTGGGCAGCTCCTGCCCGGGCCGGATCGCGTTGCGGTACCGGAACTCCCAGGGGTCGATGCCGGCCTTCGCGGCGAGCAGGGTGATGCTGCTCTCGAGGGCGAACGCGCTCTGGGCCACACCGAAGCCGCGGAAGGCACCCGACACGGGGTTGTTCGTGTAGACGGCCAGGCCCACGCAGTGGAAGTCCTGGTAGTTGTAGGGCCCGCCGGCGTGCGTGACCGCTCGTTGCAGGACGGGCCCGCCGAGTGACGCGTAGGCCCCGGTATCGGCGACGATCCTGGCCTGGAGCGCGGTGAGCCGCCCGTCGGCGTCGCAGCCCAGGGTCATCTCGATGTCCATCGGGTGCCGCTTGACGTGGTAGGCAAGGCTCTCGTCGCGGGAGAACTTGACCTTCACCGGCCGCCCGGTGTGCCAGGCCGCCAACGCCGCGTGGTGCTGGACGCTCATGTCCTCCTTGCCGCCGAACGCGCCGCCCACGAGCATCGAGTGCGCGTGCACCTTCTGCGGCGGCAACGCGAGCATCCGCGCGATCTCGCGCTGCTCGTCGTAGACCGACTGGCCGGAGGTGAACACCTCCACACCACCCTCGCCCCAGGGCCGGGCCACCGCGCACTCCGGCTCCATGAACGCGTGCTCCTGCCACGGTGTGTGGAAGGTGTTCGAGACGACGAAGGCCGATGC
>DATIAB010000214.1:0-4731 GCA_035458265.1 Ornithinibacter sp.
ATGCCTCGGCCTTCATCGGTCCCTCTCCTCGTCGGTGCGGTCGACCGGCATGTCGGCGCGCTCGCGGAGCATCTCCTCGCGACCGTGCACCTCGGGTGCATCGGCGACGTCACCGTCGCCCTCGGCCGGGTTGTCGTCCAGCTCGAGGAGCGCGACCTCGGGGTGGTGCAGGTCGAAGGCGGGCGACTCCGAGCGGATGCGCGGCAGCATGTGGAAGTTGTGGCGCGGGGGCGGGCAGCTGGTCGCCCACTCGAGCGAGCGGCCCCAGCCCCACGGGTCGTCCACCTCGACCTTCGGCCCCTTGGCCGAGAGGTAGACGTTGAGGAAGAAGGGCAGCGTCGACGCGGCCAGGAGGAACGAGCCCACCGTGGAGACCTGGTTGAGCGTGGTGAAGCCGTCCTCGGGCAGGTAGTCGGCGTAGCGACGCGGCATGCCCTCGACACCCAGCCAGTGCTGGACGAGGAAGGTGGTGTGGAAGCCGACGAACAGGATCCAGAAGTGGACCTTGCCGAGGCGCTCGTCGAGCATCCGGCCGGTCATCTTGGGCCACCAGAAGTAGAACCCGGCGAACATCGCGAACACCACGGTGCCGAAGACGACGTAGTGGAAGTGCGCCACCACGAAGTAGGAGTCGGAGACGTGGAAGTCGAGCGGCGGGCTGGCCAGGATGACGCCGGTGAGGCCACCGAAGAGGAAGGTCACCAGGAAGCCGATCGACCACAGCATGGGGGTGTCGAACGACACCGATCCGCCCCACATCGTGCCGATCCAGTTGAAGAACTTCACTCCTGTGGGCACCGCGATCAGGAACGTCATGCCGGAGAAGAACGGCAGGTCGACCGCACCGGTGACGAACATGTGGTGGGCCCACACGGCGACGGAGAGCATCGCGATGCCGAGGGTCGCCGCGACCAGGCCGACGTAGCCGAAGATCGGCTTGCGGCTGAAGACCGGGAGGATCTCCGAGACGATGCCGAAGAACGGCAGCGCGATGATGTAGACCTCGGGGTGGCCGAAGAACCAGAACAGGTGCTGCCACAGGATCGGGCCGCCGTGCGACGGGTCGAAGACGTGGGCCCCGAGGATCCGGTCGGCCTCCAGCGAGAGCAGTGCGCCCGCGAGGATCGGGAACACCATGATCACGAGCATGCTGGTGATCAGCGTGTTCCACACGAAGATCGGCATCCGGAACATCGTCATGCCGGGTGCGCGCATGCAGATGATCGTGGTGATGAAGTTGACGCCACCGAGGATGGAGCCGAGGCCGGCCATCCAGAGACCCATGATCCACAGGTCGCCACCCACGCCCGGGCTGCGTACGGCGTCGGACAGCGGCGTGTAGGCGAACCAGCCGAAGTCGGCGGCACCGGAGGGCGTGAGGAAGCCGGACGCGGCGATCAGGCCGCCGAACAGGAACAGCCAGTAGCTGAACATGTTGAGGCGCGGGAACGCGACGTCGGGAGCGCCGATCTGCAGCGGCATGATCACGTTGGCGAAGCCGAAGAACAGCGGCGTCGCGAACAGCAGCAGCATGATCGTGCCGTGCATCGTGAACAGCTGGTTGTAGAGCTGGTCGTTCACGATCTGCTGGCCGGGGTAGGCCAGCTCGGAGCGGATCAGCATGGCCATGATGCCGGCGACGACGAACCACGCGAACGACGTGATCAGGTACATCTTGCCGATCAGCTTGTGATCGGTCGTGGTCATGATGCGCACGGCCTGCTCGCCGAGGCGCTTCCTGGGCTCCGGAGGCGGGGTCGCTGCCTCCGGCCGGGACGTGGTGGGGGCGCTCACTCGCTGTGTCCTTCCGAATCGTCCTCGAGACCCGCCTGCTCGCGGACGTAGTCGCCGCCGAGGATGGGCAGCTCGGCGGTGTTGCCGGCGTCGGCCAGCTCACCGAGGTAGGCGTCGTACTCGTCCTGGCTGACGACCTCGACGTTGAAGAGCATCCGCGAGTGGGAGACACCGCAGAGCTCGTAGCACTTGCCGGCGTAGGTGCCCTCGACGGTCGGGGTGACCTGGAGCCTGTTGACCCGGCCGGGGATGACGTCCATCTTCACGAGGAACGACGGCACGCCGAAGTCGTGGATCACGTCGGGCGAGTGGAGGTTGAACTGGATGGTCTGGTCGACCGGCAGCACGAGCGTCGGGATGTCGGCTCCGGTGCCGGAGGTGTAGACGTAGGAGCCGTAGGCGAAGTCATCGCCGGTGGCTTCGGCCGACGGGTCCTGCTCGCCGACGCCGTGGTTGAAGGTCCACGACCACTGCTGGCCGAGCACCTCGACGGTCATGTCGGGCTCGGGGTCGATGTTGAGGACCTCGTCCTGGACCCGGACGGTGTGGAAGAAGAACACGACGCACATGAGGACCGGCGCGATCGTGTAGAAGACCTCGAGCGGCAGGTTGTAGCGCGTCTGCCGCGGCACCTCGTCGTCGCTGCGGCGACGGAACCTCACCACCGCGTAGAAGATGAGGCCCCAGACGATGACGCCGGTCACCATGGCGGCGACCCAGGCCCACTTCCAGAGCTCGAAGGTGTAGGGGCCCTCTGCGGTGGCACGGTCGGGCATGGCGAGGTTGGCCCACTGGTCACGGTCCCAGGCGTCGCCGCCACAACCGCCCAGCACCAGCATGGCCACGCCCAGCATCGCGACTCTCAGGGTGCGCCGCACGGGCGCGCCCGAAGGCTTGGGGACTTGCAGACCCACTGACGAGCCTCTCTCTCGGTCCTTCTCGACAGAACAGAGGGTATCCCCAACTGGCCGCGTCGTGCGGGGCAGGGTCGGGTGTCGGCCGATCTGTGCTGGTCAGGGTCTGTCCGCCCGCCCCGAGGCCGCTCCACGTGGCATAAGTTGCCCCTGTGACTGCCCCTCCGACCGGGCCCGGCGACCTCGACAGCGCCTCGTCGACGCCGCTGCACCCGGCTGCGCGCGAGGTGCTCCTGGCGGCCGTGGACCGGGGGTACGCCGACCCGCGCCGGCTGCACCGCGCCGGCCGTGAGGCGCGGCTGCTGCTCGACAACGCCCGGGAGGCGACCGCCGACGCGCTGGGCGTGCGGCCCGACGAGGTGACCTTCACCCCCAGCGGCACGCATGCGGTCCACCTGGGGCTGCTCGGGCTGGTGAGGGGTTCTCGCCGCGGCACCGTGGTCGTCCACTCGGCCGTGGAGCACTCCGCCGTGCGGCACGCCGTGGCGTGGGGCGCCGAGTCGTTCGAGGTGGGGGTCGAGGGCGACGGGCGCGTGTACGACGGCGACCTCGTCGAGAACGCGTGCTCCCCCGGCACCGGGGTCGTCGCGCTCCAGACGGCGAACCACGAGGTCGGCACGCTCCAGGACGTCGGTGGCTTCGAGCTCCCCGACGAGGTCCCGCTCTTCACCGACGCCCGTGCCTCGATGGGGCGGCTGCCGCTGCCGTCCGGCTGGGCGGCGGCCGCGGGATCGGCGCACAAGTGGGGCGGCCCGGCGGGCGTCGGCGTCCTGCTGGTCCGCAAGCGCGCGCGATGGCGCAACCCCTTCCCCGGCGACGACCGCGTCGACGAGCGCGCAACGGGCTTCGAGAACGTCCCGGCGGTGCTCGCCGCGGCGGCCTCGCTGCAGGCGGTGGTGGCCGAGCGCGACGAGGTCAACCGGCGCCAGCACGCCCTCGTGGACGTCGTACGCCGCCGGGTGGCCGCGGAGGTGCCCGACGTCGAGGTCGTCGGCGACCCCGACCGGCGCCTCCCCCACCTGGTGACGTTCTCGTGCCTCTACGTCGACGGCGAGGCGCTCGTCACCGAGCTCGACCGGCGCGGCTTCGGCATCGCCAGCGGCTCGGCGTGCACCGCGTCGACGCTGGCCCCGAGCCACGTGCTGGAGGCCATGGGTGTCCTGACCCACGGCAACGTCCGGCTCTCGCTCCAGCGCGACACCACGCGCGCCGACGTCGACGCCTTCTGCGACGTGCTGCCCGAGGTGGTCGCCGAGATCCGGTCGCGGGTGGGCCTGTGAGCGCCTCCCCCGCCGAGCCGTGGGACGTCGCGCTCGAGCTGGACTGCCGGGAGATGCCGTGCCCGATGCCCGTCATCGAGCTGGCGCGCCACCTCGCTGACGTGGGGGTCGGCGAGCTGCTGGCGGTGGTCGCCCACGACCCGGCCGCCGCGGTCGACGTACCGGCCTGGTGCCGGATGAAGACGCAGGACTACGTCGGTGCCGACGTCGCCGCGGACGGCGCCCCGCGCTACGTCGTACGACGTCTCAGCTGAGCGTGGTGCGCGACCGACCGTGGGTATCTATCTAGGGACGATCTGGTGGGTGGGCCGAGCGGAATCCACCCAGATCGTCCCTAGATACCCCGGGCGGGCTCAGGGGCGGATGGTGCGCAGGTGCGGCTCGAAGTCGGCGGCGGCGTCGTCGCCGTACGTCTTCGCGCACCGCTCGAGGAACGCGCCGCGGGATATCTCGTACTCCTGGGTACCGACCTTCTCCACCACGTAGACGGCGAGCAGGCAGCCGAGCTGCGCGGCGCGCTCGTGGCCGAGGCCCCAGCTGAGCGCGGCGAGGAAGCCGGCGCGGAACGCGTCGCCGACGCCGGTCGGCTCGACCTTCTCGATCTCGGGGACGGCGCCGACGACGATCGACTCCTCGCCCTCCCGGTCGATCCGGACGCCGGCGGGGCCGAGGGTCACGACCCACGTGCCGACGCGCGAGAGGATCTCGTCACGGCTCCACCCGGTCTTCTGGGTGATCAGGCT
>DATIAB010000215.1:0-6581 GCA_035458265.1 Ornithinibacter sp.
GTCATCGCCTCGACCGGCGCGGATGCCGCGGCGTGCCTCTCGGGCGCGATCGGCGCCCTCTCGGGACCCCTCCACGGCGGAGCCCCCAGCCGCGCCCAGCACATGATCGAGGGCGTGGAGCAGATGGGCGACGCCCGTCGCTACGTCAAGGAGGTGCTCGACCGCAAGGAGCGCCTCATGGGCTTCGGGCACCGGGTCTACCGCGCGTACGACCCGCGCGCCGCGGTGCTGCGCGACACCTGCCAGCGGCTGGGCGCCCCCCGCTACGAGGTGGCCCTCGAGCTCGAGAAGGCGGCCATCGCCGAGCTCGCCGAGCGCTACCCCGAGCGCCGCATGGAGACCAACGTCGACTACTGGGCCGCGGTGCTGCTCGACTTCGCCGACGTCCCCGGCTCGATGATGACCCCGCTGTTCGCGGCGGCCCGCACGGCCGGCTGGTCGGCGCACGTCCTGGAGCAGAAGCGCACCGGCCGGCTCATCCGTCCCAGCTCGCGCTACATCGGCCCGGGCCCGCGCCCGATCGAGGACGTCGTCGGGTTCGACCCCAACCGCTGAGTCCGGCTCCCGCCCCGAGCACCGCGCGTGGGTTCCACGTGCTGGAACTCACGTCCGGCATCCGGGCATCGTGCGTGAGGATGGATGCCGGTCACGGGTCGCCGACGACGTCGGCCCGCGGTCACCGTCCGCTCCTGCCGCCGGGGTGGACGACCGCAACCACGACACACCCACGCCGACACCGGAGAACCCTCGTGAGCGACGCTCCCATCACCATCCCCGCCGACCTCCTGCCCGCCGACGGACGGTTCGGCTCCGGCCCGTCCAAGGTCCGCCCGGCCCAGGTCGAGGCCCTCACCACGATCGCCCGCACGGTCATGGGCACCTCGCACCGCCAGGCGCCGGTGCGCGACATCGTGGCGCAGGTCCGCTCGGGCCTGCACGACTTCTTCGCCCTTCCGGACGGCTACGAGGTCGTGCTCGGCAACGGTGGGGCCACCGCGTTCTGGGACATCGCCGCCTTCGGGCTCGTGCGCGACCGGGCGCAGCACCTCACCTTCGGCGAGTTCTCCAGCAAGTTCGCGACCGTGACGAAGAATGCGCCCTTCCTCGGGGAGCCGACCGTCATCTCCAGCGAGCCGGGCACCCGCCCCGAGCCGCGCGCCGAGGCCGGCGTCGACGTCTACGCGTGGGCGCACAACGAGACGAGCACCGGCGTCATGGCTCCGGTGCACCGGGTCGAGGGCGCGGATGCCGATGCGCTCGTCCTCATCGACGCCACCTCGGGCGCCGGCGGGCTCCCCGTCGACGTCTCGCAGAGCGACGTCTACTACTTCGCCCCGCAGAAGTCGTTCGGCTCCGACGGCGGCCTGTGGCTCGCCCTGTTCTCCCCCGCCGCCCTGGCGCGGGTGGAGGAGGTCACGGCATCCGGGCGGTGGGTGCCCGACTTCTTCAGCCTGCCGACCGCGATCAACAACAGCCGCCTCCAGCAGACCTACAACACCCCGGCGCTCGCGACCCTGGCGATGCTCGCGAACCAGGTGCAGTGGCTCAACGGCCAGGGCGGCCTGGACTGGGCGACCGCCCGCACCAAGGACTCCTCCGGTCGGCTCTACGACTGGGCGGACGCGAGCGACTACGCGACCCCGTACGTCAGCGACCCGGCGAACCGCTCACAGGTCGTCACGACCATCGACTTCGACGACGCGATCGACGCCGCCGCCATCGCGAAGACGCTGCGCGCCAACGGTGTCGTCGACGTCGAGCCCTACCGCAAGCTCGGCCGCAACCAGCTGCGGGTGGCGTGCTTCCCGGCCGTGGAGCCCGATGACGTCAGCAGGCTCATCAGCTGCATCGAGCACGTGGTGGACCGCATCACCTGACCCCCCAACCCACCTCTCAACCCCGACTTATTGCGGGCAGAAGGCCGAGAGCTCGGCTGCGACGTGCCCGGCGAGCCACCCGGACTCGGGCACCAGCACGGGGTCACACACGAGCGTGACGCCGAGCCTCCCTGCGTAGGACAGCACGTCGAAGGACACGGCCACGTTGCCCGGGTTGAGGGCCAGCGGCACGACGAGACCGACCGGCGCACCGGCGATCGCCAGTCGCTCGGCGGGCCCTCGGACGTTGGTCACGAACGTGTGCACCAGCCGCTGGTGGTCGATGAACACCTGGAAGGCCCCGACGCCCGCGAGCGCCCGGAACGCCGGGGTCAACACGGTCGCCGAGCTCCCCCGGCCGGCGGAGCGAACCCGGGCCCGCGCCTCCACGAGGGCCGCGAGGCGGCGTTCGTGCTCAGGCACGGCCGGCACACGCACCGGGACCACCCCGGTCTCGTTGCCGAGCGCCCCGGCGTCGCGCGCTTCACGTCGGGAGACGGGCATCGACACGACGAGCTCCCGCACTCCCTCTCCACGGCGCGCGAGCAGCGCGACAAGGGCACCGGTCACGGCGGTGACGACGACGTCGTTGACCGTGGCCCCCTGTGCCCGGGCGCCGGCCCGCAGCGCCGCGAGGTCGACGTGCACGTACTCCACGCGGCGGGCGCTCCCCGTTGCGCCGAGCAGGCTGCACCGGTCCGCAAGGCGCGGTCGACCCCGCACGCCGAGCTCACGCAGTCCCGAGCCGAGGCGACGGCCGGGCGGTCGGGTGCCGCCGGCCCGGCCACGACCCCTGACCATGGTCCACCGCTCCGTCCAGGCGTCCTCGGCCAGGACCCGCCAGGCCGGTAGTCCCCCCACGGTCGCCGGTGGCCGGATGCCGGCGCCGGGCTCGGACCCGGCCCCGCCTGCTCCGTCGGCCAGCGCGGCGAGCACCGCCAACCCGCCCAGACCGTCCGCGAGCACGTGGTGGGCCACTAGTGCCAGGGCGGTGACGCCACCACCGGGCGCCACGATGAGGCGGACCCGCCACAAGGGCCCGCTGAGCGGCATCCGGGTCAGGGCCAGGTCGGCCAGGGCGTCCAGCAGCGTCCGCAGTCCGTCCGGGTCGCGGAGGCCGGAGCCGTGCTCGACACCGATGCCAGGATCGACGACCACGCTGTCGACGCACGCGTCCACGGCATCCGCGCCCGCCCCCACCCACACCGGACGCCCGGCTCCGAGGGGAACCGTCACCAACCGCTGGGACAGGCGGGGAACGGATGCCGCTCGCTCCAGCACCAGGGAGCGCACGGCATCCGGCGTCGGACGCGTCGGACGCGTCGGACGCGTCGGTCCGTCGAGCACCAAGAGGGCGCCGATGACCATCGGCACCCGGCCACCCCGGTCGACCGCCAGCTGGAGCACGTCATCGGCGCTGGCGCGATGGATCAGGGCAGGTCGCGGGTTCCCCACACCGTCACCGTATGCCTGCGCCGGGGCCAGAGATCAGCGGGTGAGGGCGTAGACGAGCGCCACGGCGAGGAGGACGCCGAGAACGCCGAGCGTCATGCGGCGGCGAAACAGCGGCGTCATCGGGCCGGCTCCGGCACGGGTGCGATCGTCCGCTCCGTCACCGGCAGCGTGCTCACGGCGACGCGCACCCGCGGTCGGCGCTGCGACTCATAGCTCACGCGGACATTCTGCGACCTCGCCAGCCACACGGACACCGCGACGAGCGTGATACCCATCGCCACGGCTCCGATGCCGATCGTCCAGCGGGGCCCGAACACCTCGGAGATCCAGCCGATGAGCGGGGCACCCACCGGAGTCCCACCCATGAAGATCGCCAGGTAGAGCGCCATGACGCGACCACGCATCTCGGGGGCGACGCGGGTCTGCACCATGGCGTTCGCGGTCGTGAGCGCGGTGAGGGCGGCGAACCCGACGGGGACGAGCGCCAGGGCGAAGGTCCAGTAGGTCGGCGCCAGCGCGGCCACGGTCGCCGCCACGGTGAACGCGGCCAGCGAGACCAGCAACACGCGCAGCCGCGGCTCCTTGCGGCCGGCCGAGCGCAGCGCGGCGGCGAGCGAGCCGACCGCCATGATCGAGCCGAGCAGCCCGAACTCACCCGCGCCCTTGTCGAAGACCTTGGTCGCCATGAGCGCCATGGTGATCTGGAAGTTCATCCCGAACGTGCCGAGCACGAAGACGAGGAGCATGACGAGCTGCAGGTCACCCCGGTCGCGGACGTACCGGAAACCCTCCCGGATGCCGCCACGCGCCTTCGCGAGCGGCGCCGGCACCAGCTCGTGGACACGAAGCATGAGCAGGGCGACGATGACGAAGACGAAGGTCACCGTGTTCAGGAGCAGCGCCTGCCCCGTCCCCCAGGCCGCGATGACCAGCCCCGCGACCCCCGGGCCGATGAGGCGACCGAGGTTGAAGGACGCGGAGTTGAGGGACACGGCATTCGCGAGCTTGTCGCTCGGCACCATCTCGGAGACGAAGGCCTGCCGGGTGGGGTTGTCGATGGCCGTCGTGACGCCCTGCAGCAGCGCGATGACGTAGACGTGCCAGAGCTGGGCCAGCCCGGTGACGGCGAGCACACCGAGCACCAGGCTCGACACGGCGAGCATCGTCTGGGTGAGCAGCAGGGTGCGGCGCTTGGGGAAACGGTCGGCGATCAGTCCTGCCCACGGGGCCAGGAGGAGGAACGGGAGGAACTGCAGCCCGGTGACGACACCGAGCGCCGTCGCGGATCCCGCCGTGAGCACCGTGAGCACGAGCCAGTCCTGGCCGACTCGACCCATCCAGGTGCCGATGTTCGACACGAGGGCGCCGGCGTACCAGATGCGGTAGTTGCGGACCTCGAACGAGGTGAAGGTCGGGCTCACTCGGCGGCCACCCGTTCCAGCAGGGCGGTCGCCTGCACGAGCAGGGCCCGCTCGTCGTCCGTGAGGGTCTCGAGCCGGGTGGCGAACCACTGGTGGCGCTTGCGGCGGGTCTCCTTGATCGTGGCCAGTCCGGCCGGCGTGAGCGACAGGATGACCTGCCGGCCGTCGGTGGGGTCATCGGCCCGGGCGACGAGGCCGAGGTCGACGAGCGCGTTGACGGTGCGGCTCATGCTCGGCGCGCTGACCTTCTCGATGGCGGCGAGCTCCTTGGGGGTCCGGGGCCCTTCGTCGAGCCGCACGAGCACCGAGAACTGGTGGGGGGCAACGGCCGAGTCGCTCTCGAAGCGGACCCGGCGGGCGATGCGCAGGCAGGCGATCCGGAGGTCGCTCGTCAGCCGGTCACGCTGGGCTCGGGTCATCGGCCGGGTCGCGGGCCGGGTGGCCGGTTGGGTCGTCGAGGGGCTCGTCGCGGGGGCCGTGGAGGGCTGCACCGGCGTCGTGGTGGGGGCCATGGTCATCTCCTCGAGGCAAGAAACGCAGATAGTTACCCTAACTCATTACCTGTGCTAACCATTCCCGGCGGTCCTGCTCCCCACAACACCCCACGAGCGTCCCCGCATCGACCACCACGTCAAGATCGGGACACGCGCGCCACGCCGTTACAGTGGGCGGGTGACCCCGACGGACCCGACCCACGAGCATCGTGCGACGCCACTCGGGGAGTCCGCCCCGGTCGAGCCGATCACCGTCCCCACGCGCACGCTGGTTCTCGCCGGCACCGCGATCTGGGCGGTGGCGCTGGTCGTGACCCTGCTCGTGCCCGCCCTGCACACCGGTGAGCGATCGTGGTGGCCGTGGGCGTGCGTCAGCGGCATCGCGCTCGGAGCCTTTGCCTGGTGGTACGTCGGTCGCACCCAGGATGTCGACGATCTCGCCTGAAACCCCGACGGATGCCGTCAGGCCGGGTCGAGCTCGAAGTCGTCGAGTATCGGCGCGGTGACCCGCTCGGGCTCGGGTGCGTCGAGGTCGACCTCCGAGTGGGCGCCGCAGCCGTGGTCCAGGCTGACGACGCGGCCGTCCGAGGGTGACCACTCGCTCGCGCAGACGCCGAAGAGCGAGCGCAGGGCACCTGCCATCGGGACGAAGAACCCGCAGGACGAGCAGTGTGCGGGCGCCTTGACGGCGACCGGTGCCGTCGGTCCGGCCTCACCCTCGTACCACCGCTGTGCAGCCGACTCCCGACCTTCGGCCGAGAGCACGCGGGGTCGTCCGAGGCCCAGCTCCCACAGCGCAACCTGGTCGACGTCGTCGTCCCCGGTGGCCTCGAAACCGGCCACGAGCATCGGGTCGTCCACGACGAGGGGGGTGACGTCGCCCGGGCCCACGTCGCCGGGTGCCAACCGCTCGGCATACGGCAGCCACTCCGGCGACAGCAGCGACTCGGGGCCGGGCACGAGGTTCGCCTCACACACCGTCACCGTCTTCGACCGCGACACCCGGGCCACGGTGATGGCCCAGCGCCAGCCGCGGTACGCCAGGGCCGTGCACGCGAAGTAGTGGGTGGCCAGCCGGTCCTGGTCCATCTCCATGCCGAGGTGAGCGCCCACGGCATCCGCCTCGGCGATCGACTCGGCCGCCTCGCGCGCGATCTCGACGGCCGCCGCCAGCGTCGCGTCGGTCTTCACGGCGGCGCTCACAGCTCGAGGTCGCCGGCCACCGCGTGCAGCACCTGGGCGATCTTGTTGCCGTGCTCCTTGTCGGGGTAGTGGCCGCGGCGCAGCCCCTCCGAGACGGAGTCGAGCAGCTTGATGACGTCCTCGACGATGAC
>DATIAB010000216.1:0-9470 GCA_035458265.1 Ornithinibacter sp.
CGCATCACGGGGTGGCCGGTCTCCAGGAAGTGGGCGTGCGCGTGCCGGCCCACCGAGGAGTCGCAGCAGCCGACCTCTCCGCACGTGGCGCAGGCCCGCAGGTGCACCCACCGCAGCCCTTCGGCCAGGCAGCGCTGGCAGCCTTCGGCGAACGTCGGCGCCATCGGCACCTCGGTGGCCGCGAGGTGCTCGCACGCCCCCGTGATGGGGTCCGGGGGTCGCAGCGGCGAGGCCCGGACCGCCCCGCTGCGGGTGGCGCTCCACACGAGTGCGGTCTCCTCGGCGTCGAGCTGCCCGAGCACGGCACTGAGCACCGCGTGGTCGACGTGGCCCTCGTCTCGGATGCGCATCAGCTCGGCCCGCTCCTCGCGGATCATCACGGTGCGCAGGCGCGCGTGGGCCTCGCTCGGGGTCTCGTCGTCGCCCGGGCCCAGGGTGCCCAGGCGCTCCCAGCTGCGGTTGACGCGCGCGCTCGCCTGGTCGCGGATCGCGGCGACCGCGGCGGGGTCGGCGGCGGGGTCGGCCTCGATGAGCCGGAGACCCGCTCCCGTGGTGGCACCGAGGACGGTCGCCTCCACGAGCGCGTCCTGCCGGGGATCCGGCCCGCGCACGTCCAGGGCGCGCGCGAGCCGCGGCAGGGTCAGCCCCTGCAGCAGCAGGGTTCCCACGGTGACGACGAGCGCGATGACGACGAGCTCGGCCCGCAGCGGCGTCTCGTCCGGCAGCGTGAGGGCCGCCGCGAGCGTGACGACGCCGCGCATCCCGGCCCACGAGCTGACCAGGCCACCTCGCAGACGGTCGTTCCCCCCGTCACCAGCGCGTCGGGAGGCGAGCAGGGTGAAGGGAACCACCCAGACCGGCCGCAGCACGAGGCAGGTCAGCAACACCGCGAGGCCCACGAGCAGGGTGCGGCCGAGGGACTGGTCCCCGGCGCCGACGTCGTCGAGCAGGACCGCGATCTGCAGGCCGATGAGCAGGAAGACGGCGTTCTCGAGCACGAAGGTCACGCTCGACCAGTTGATCTTCTCCGACAGGCGTGAGGGAGCGGTCTGGATCACCGGAGCCTTGTGGGCCAGCAGCAGGCCCGCGGTGACCACGGCGAGGACCCCCGAGGCGCCCACCTGCTCCGCCGGGACGAACGCGATGTACGGCGCGACGAACGACAGGGCGGTGTCTGCCGGGACCTCGGTGAGCTGGCGTCGCAACGCGCCGATGGCCAGGAACGCGATCACGCCGATGGCCACACCGCCGAGTGAGGCGATGAGCAGGTCGGTCGCGACGGACGGGAGCGTGACCTCCGGGACCTCGGCGTGGCTCGACGCCCCGTGGGCGGCCAGCCCCGCCGCAGCCAGGGCGGTGCGCAGCGTGACCAGGGCAGTGGCGTCGTTGAGCAGCGACTCTCCCTCGAGGATCGTCGTGACCCGCCGCGGAAGGCCGATCCTGCGGGCCACCGAGGTGGCGGCCACGGCATCCGGCGGTGCCACGATGGCGCCGAGAGCGATGGCGACGGCGAACGGGATCGGCAGCAGCAGCCACGCGACGACGGCGACGCCCACCGTGGTGAAGAGCACGAGCCCGACCGAGAGCCCGAGGATCGCCGCCCGGTTCGCCCTGATGTCGAGCAGCGACGTCGAGAGGGCAGCGGCGTACAGCAGGGGAGGAAGCAGGCCGTACAGCACCAGGTCACTGGACAGGGTGAGCTGCGGTACGGCCGGCACGAAGGACAACGCCGCTCCCACGAGGAGGAGGGCGATGGGCGTCGGGATGCCGACCGGTGCGGTCACCCGGCTGACGACGATGACGACGAGCACGATGGCCACGATGGCTGAGGCGAGTTCCACCGGAGGATTGTGCCCCGTCACGGTCCTTTCGGCGACAGGTCGCCCACGAGGTAGTGCTCGAGGACCGGGCCGAGGGCAGCCACCAGCTCGTCACGTGACGCGTTCGCCAGGCGCGGCAGACCGACGACGTGGAGCGAGAAGGCGAGGCCAGCGACCTGGGAGGCGGCGAGCGACGCGCGCAAGGTGGGGTCCTCGCCTCCGAGGTGCCGGGCGAGGGGGCCGAGCAGCCGTTCCATGAGGAGGTCACGGACCAGGACGGCTGCAGCCTCCTCCGACGCCGCGGCCCGCAGCAGCCCCGTCATCGTCCGGCGTGCCTCGGGCGTCTCCATGACCCCGACGGCGAACGACGCGAGGCGGAAACCGACGCCCTCGCGACCCGGCGCCAGGAGGGCGGGCATGACGACGTCGGGGTCGAACGGCAGGTCGACGACGGTGACGAACAGTTCGTGCTTGGAGCCGAAGTAGTGCGACACGAGCCGGGTGTCGACACCCGCGTCCCGGGCGATGCCCCGCAGCGTGGTGCGCGGGTAGCCCTGCTCGGCGAAGGCACGCGAGGCGGCCGCGAGGATCGCCTCCCGAGTGCCGCTGCCGGCAGGCCTGCGCCCGCGGGCGATCGCCGGCCGGGCTCCCTTCGTCGGCTCGGACACGATCAGCGCACGGCGGCGTCGCGCAGGACGGCCTCGCGCAGCACGTCCAGCCCCACCGATCCGATGTCGAGGGCGCGCCGGTGGAAGTCCTTGAGCGAGAACCCATCGCCGTCGCGCCGCTGCGCCTCGTCGCGCAGCTGGAGCCACAACCGTTCGCCGACCTTGTAGCTGGGAGCCTGCCCCGGCCACCCGAGGTAGCGGTCCAGCTCGAAGCGCAGCATCTTCTCACCCTCGTGGGCGTGGGCGCGAAGGAAGCCCCAGGCCTTGTCGTAGGTCCAGGACCCACCGCCGACCTCGACCGGCGCCTCGAAGCCGCAGTGCACCCCGATGTCGAGGACGACGCGGGCGGCTCTCAGCGACTGCCCGTCGAGCAGGCCGAGGTGGTTGCCGGGGTCGTCCATGTACCCCAGCTCGGCCATGAGCCGTTCCGCGTAGAGGGCCCACCCCTCACCGTGCCCGCTCGACCAGCACATCATCCGCCGCCACCTGTTGAGCAGCTCGCGACGGAAGACGGTCTGGCCGATCTGGAGGTGGTGACCCGGGACGCCCTCGTGGTAGACCGTCGTCAGCTCTCGCCACGTGCCGAACTCGGTGACGCCCTGGGGGACCGACCACCACATCCGACCGGGGCGGCTGAAGTCGTCGCTCGGCCCGGTGTAGTAGATGCCGCCGGTGTGGGTCGGGGCGATGCGGCACTCGATGGTGCGCACCGGCTCCGGGATGTCGAAGTGTGTGTCCGCCAGGGCGGTGATCACCTCGTCGGCGCGTTCCTGCATCCAGTCGCGCAACGCCTCGGTGCCGTGCAGCTGGTAGCGCGGGTCGCCGTCGAGGTGGTCGATCGCCTCTGCGACTCCGGCGCCGGGAAGGATGCGATCGGCCGTGCGTTCCAGGTCGGGCGTGATGCGCGCCAGCTCCTCCTGGCCCCACTCGTAGGTCTCCTCGAGGTCGATCGTGGCGCCGAGGAAGGAGCGCGAGGCGAGCCCGTAGCGGTCGCGCCCCGCGGCATCCGACGCGGGTGCTCGGTCGAGCAGGCGCTCGCGCAGGTTCTCGCCCAGCCGGCCGTAGGCCGCCGCGGCGGCCCCGGCCCCGCGCTCCAGGTCGGTGCGGACCGACGCCTCGAGGGGGATGCCGTTCGCGGACGCCCGCTCGACGAGGGCGCCGAAGAAGCCGCCCGCAGCGGTGTGTTCCTCGCACTGGGTGATGCATGCCGCGACCTGGCGCCGCGGCGTGACCAGGCCACGGTCGGCGCTGTCGAGCAGGGTGGCGGCGTACTGCTCGAGGGCCCGCGGTACCGCGGCGAGTCGGGTGGCGATCGTCGCCCAGTCTTCCTGCGAGGCCATCGGCATGAGGTCGAACACATCGCGACAGGCCTGCAACGGGGAGGCGATGACATTGAGGGCCATGGCGTCGTAGCCGGCCTCGTGGGTCTCGACGTCGAGGCCGAGTCGTTCGCGAAGTGCCGCCATCGTGACGCGGTCGACGTCATCGACGGGCTCGACGCCCTCGAGGCGGGACAGGGTGTCGCGGGCGAGGTCGGCGTGGCGGGCGAAGCCGTCGGGGGAGAGGTCGTCGAGCTCGGCGTCGCGCCCGGGGACGCCCAGGTACGTCGCCTCGATCGGGCTCGAGGCGATGACGGCCTCGAAGTGCGCGTCGGCCACGGCATCGACGGCGGTGGTCTGACGGCTCGCGGAGGTCGGCTCGGTCACCCTCGGGACGCTACCCGAGTGCGATGCAGCGGTCGCGCGGGTTTGCGGTCGTCGTACCCTTCGCGCATGCAACCCGTGGTGAGGTCGGTCAACGTCGGTGGCGCACGCAGCGGCATCCGGCCCCGTGGAGGAGACACGGCGATCGACAAGCGTCCGGTGGCGGCGATCGAGGTGCGTGACCCCGGGCCCAGGCGCGGAGGGCTCGGCAGCGGGGTCCTCGGGGACGACGTCGTCAGCCGCAAGCACCACGGTGGCTCGCGGCAGGCGGTCTATGCCGTCGCCCGCGAGGAGCTGGACTGGTGGGGGGTCGAGCTGGGGCGTGACCTGCGCGACGGCGTGTTCGGGGAGAACGTGACCACGGCCGGGCTCGACGTCGACGGCGCGGTGGTGGGCGAGAGGTGGCAGATCGGTTCCGCGCTGCTCGAGGTGGCCGGCCCCCGCATCCCCTGTGCGACCTTCGCCGCGTGGATGGCGGAGCGGGGGTGGGTGCGCAGGTTCACCGAGCGGGGAAGGACCGGGGCGTACCTGGCGGTGCTCGAACCGGGGGTGCTGGCGGCAGGTGACGTCGTCGAGGTGGTCGAGCGACCGCACCACGGCATCACCGTGCCCGAGGTGTTCCGTGCCTTCATGGGTGACGACGAGCTGGCGGCCCGGGTGCTCGCGGCGGGGGTGCTCGGCCCAGAGGACCAGCGGGACCTCGAGCGCCGCCGCCTCACCCGCCGTTCCCAGATCGACCAATAGGTCACTGCGGGGATGCCTGCTCGTCCCAG
Organism: Ornithinibacter sp.; assembly: GCA_035458265.1. GTDB lineage: Bacteria > Actinomycetota > Actinomycetes > Actinomycetales > Dermatophilaceae > Fodinibacter. Next base: position 4,965 of record DATIAB010000216.1, read on the forward strand.
ATCGACCGATAGGTCACTGCGGGGACACCTGCTCGTCCCCAGATCGACCAATAGGTCACTGCGGGAGTTCCCAGTTCATGCCCGCCTCGAACGGGGTTCAGGCGGCCGTGGTCATGACTCGGAAGTGACGGCGCCAGTCGTCCGACAGCACCGGAGGCACCTGGATGCCGAGAGCGAGCATCTCGCCACGGATCCGCTCCAACAGCGTCTCAGGGGCGTCGTACAGGTCGTCCGCCTTCACGATGACGAATGTCCACCCAGCGGTGGCGCTCAACCCCGAACGGCGGGTTTCGTCATGCTCCTTCTGCTCGGGCGCGTCGTGCCACCGGCCGTCGTACTCGATGGCGAACAGGCTGCCTTCGTAGCCGAGTTCGATGCGGAAACGAACACGTCCGTCGGGGTCGCGAATGCGGATGTTCACCTCGGGCTCAGGCAGACCTGCCAGGACCATCAGCAGCCGGAGTGCCGTCTCCGGCACCGAGTCAACTCCGTCTCGGACGAGCCGGGCCGCTCGACGGGCCTCCTCCCGGCACTGGCCCGGCCAGGAGTCCGCGTAGCCAACCAGCTCAGTGGGGGTGCATCGGCCCTTCTTGACCAGCCGATCCCCGAGCGCCACGAGGTCGACCAGCCCGAGATGCTTGGCCAGGTGACAGAACGTCTGGCCGGGTGACGTGACAGGCAGGCCATGCCGCTTCTTGATGTCCAGCCGGTGCCGGAAGCGGTGCGGCTTGACCCCGCCAACGCGGAACCTGACGTCTCTCATGAACGAGATGTGGGTCCACTCGTTGTCGGGAACGACTCCGCCCCAGAGGCGGGCCGCGGTCCAGTGGCTGACCACCCCACCCTCCGGACAGACCAGTATCGCCGCCCGTGAGCGCACGACCACCGTGTCCGGGATACGAGCGTCGACGACCACGCCGGTGAACACCCTGCGGTATGCCGGGCTCTTCAAGTGGCGCGCAGCCACGCCAAGGTCCTGAGCGTCGGTGCGCAGGAAAGGGCCTGGCAACGGTGGCGACGTGTCCGGCATCCGTCAAGAGTGACACTGTCGCGAGTTCTGCCGTTCCCGTTATCCACAGGTGTACCCGGAGTGACCTATTGGTCGATGTGGGGACGGTGCGGGGTGGGGCCGGTGTCCTGCGGTGACCTCCTGGTCTATTGCGGGACGGTCAGGAGCGGAGGGAGTTCCGCCACGCCCCCGGCCCGTGCCCGACGGGCCTGCGAAGCGTCGCGCCGTGGGCCGCCCACGCCGACAGCGCCGCCTCGGGTGTGGAGTCGGCGCCATCGCCGGATGCCGCCGCGAGCACGGCCACCAGCGCCGCCACCTCCTCGGGTGTGGCGGCGCCACGAACCACTACGACCGACGGCACGGCATCGGATGCCGTGGCGCCGGCGGGTGCCCCCGCCTCGGCCTGCGCGGGGCTCACAGCGGGATGTTCCCGTGCTTCTTCGGCGGCAGTGATGCCCGCTTGGTCCGCAGCGCCCGCAGGGCCTTGGTGACGTTCATCCGCGTGTTCGAGGGCGTGATGACGGTGTCGATGTAGCCACGCTCGGCCGCGACGTAGGGGTTGGCCAGCGCGTCCTCGTACTGCTTGATGAACGAGGCACGCGCCTCCTCCACCGACTCGCCCTTCTCGGCCGCCGCCGCGAGCTCCTTGCGGTAGAGGATGTTGACCGCCCCCTGCGCTCCCATGACGGCGATCTGCGCCGTCGGCCACGCGAGGTTGATGTCTGCCCCCAGGTGCTTGGAGCCCATGACGTCGTACGCGCCGCCGTACGCCTTGCGGGTGATGACCGTGACGAGCGGCACGGTGGCCTCGGCGTAGGCGTAGATGAGCTTGGCACCGCGGCGGATGATGCCGTCCCACTCCTGGTCGGTGCCCGGCAGGAACCCCGGCACGTCGACGAAGGTCAGGATCGGCACGTTGAAGGCGTCACAGGTGCGCACGAAGCGCGCGGCCTTCTCCGAGGCGTCGATGTCGAGGGTGCCGGCGAACTGCATCGGGTTGTTCGCGACGATGCCGACGGCCCGCCCCTCGACCCGGCCGAACCCGATGACCAGGTTGGGAGCGAACAGCGGCTGCACCTCGAGGAACTCGCCGTCGTCGAGCACGCGGGTGAAGACCTCGTGCATGTCGTAGGGGACGTTGGCGCTGTCCGGGATGATCGTGTCGAGGAACAGGTCGTCGTCGGAGACCTCGAGGTCGTTCTCCTCGCCGAAGACGGGCGCCTCCTCCATGTTGTTGCTCGGGAGGTAGGAGAGCAGCGCCTTGACGTACTCGATGGCGTCGTCCTCGTCGGTGCCCATGTAGTGCGCGACGCCGGACTTGGTGTTGTGGGTCCGTGCCCCGCCGAGCTCCTCGAAGCCCACGTCCTCGCCGGTGACGGTCTTGATGACGTCGGGCCCGGTGATGAACATGTGTGACGTCCGGTCGACCATGACGGTGAAGTCGGTGACGGCGGGGGAGTAGACGGCGCCACCCGCACACGGCCCCAGGATGAGCGAGATCTGCGGGATGACCCCCGAGGCGTGCACGTTGCGGCGGAAGATCTCGCCGTACAGGCCGAGGGAGACCACACCCTCCTGGATGCGCGCCCCACCCGAGTCGTTGAGGCCCACGACGGGGCAGCCGACCTTCATCGCGAAGTCCATGACCTTGGTGATCTTCTCGCCGAACACCTCACCGAGCGAGCCACCGAAGACGGTGAAGTCCTGGGCGAACACGGCGATGGTGCGCCCGTCGACCGTGCCGTAGCCCGTGACGACCCCGTCGCCGTAGGGACGGTTCCTGTCGCCGCCGAACGCGACCGAGCGGTGCCGGGCGTACTTGTCCATCTCGACGAACGACCCCTCGTCGAGGAGCAGCTCGAGGCGTTCGCGCGCGGTCTTCTTGCCGCGGGCGTGTTGCTTCTCGACCGCTCGCTGCGACCCGGCCCCGGCCACCTCGGCCACCCTGCGCTTGAGGTCGGCGAGCTTGCCGGCGGTCGTCGTGGTGTCGATGTCCGTCGGGACGTCGGTACCACCGATGGACGTGGTGTCGCTTGCGGGCATGATCCGAGCCTAGCCTTGAGAACGTGAGCCAGAACCTCCACCCGCGACCGCTCGGCGAGCGATCCGTCACACCCGGCGCACCGTGGCGTCCCGTCGAGGTCTTCGAGCGTCTCGGGTCGACCAACGACGAGGTTCGCACCGCCCCCGCGCTCTGGCGCGTCGTCGTGGCGGAGCACCAGGATGCCGGTCGCGGGCGTCTCGGCCGGACGTGGACGACGACGCCGGGCACCTCCCTGGCGGTGTCGGTCCTCGTGCCGCCGCCGGCATCCGGGCCGTCGTGGGTTCCACTGCTGGCCGGGCTCGCCGTGCACCGGGCCGTGGCGGAGGTCGCGGGGGTGGCGACCTCGTTGAAGTGGCCCAACGACGTGCTCGTGCCGGGCGACGGCGACCGCAAGCTCGCCGGCCTGCTGTGCGAGTGGACGGCGGACGGGGTCGTCGTCGGCCTGGGGCTCAACGTCGACACACCACGCGACGGCCTGCCCCTCGACACGGCGACGTCCCTGCGCGCCGCCGGCGCTGCCGGGGTCGAGCGCGCGGCAGTGCTCACGGCGTACCTCGTGCACCTGGCTCACCTGCTGGGCGAGGACACCGGCCCCGGTGGGGCGGCCCAGCACGCCTACGTCGCGGCGTGCACGACGGTGGGCCGCGCCGTCGAGGTGCACCAGCCCGGCGGTGCGGTTCTGCGCGGGATGGCGACAGGAGTCGACGCAGCGGGCAGACTGACGGTCCGGGGCGAGACCGGCACGGATGCCGTGTCCGCCGGTGACGTGGTGCACGTCCGGTCGCGCTGAGAGGAGTCGCATGCCCACCGAGGAGGTCAGCGCGCCGGGCGACCACCCCGAGGTCGAGGAGCTCTCCGGCCGGATCGAACGGCGGCTGCTCGGCCGGCCGGCATCCATGGGCCGGCGCGAGGTCTCCGAGGGCGCGGGCGTCGAGCCGGTCGTGGCGCGACGCTTCTGGCACGCGATGGGGTTCCAGAACGTCGAGGACGACGAGGCGATGTTCACCGAGGCCGACCTCGAGGCCCTCAAGCGCGTCGCTCGGCTCATCGGTGAGGGCGAGGTCAGCGAGGAGCTGGCCCTCGGGATGACCCGCGCCTTCGCCCGCACGTCCGACCGGCTCGCCGTGTGGCAGACCCAGCTCGTCGCCGAGTCCCTGACCTCCCCGTTCTCCGCGGAGCTCGAGGGGCGCGACAGCCGCTCGGTCCCCGAGCCGCGGATCGCCGCCGACGCCGCCGAGCTGCTCGCGAGCATCTGCGACGACATCGAGCCACTGCTCGTCTACGTCTGGCGCCGCCACCTGACCAACGCGATCGCCCGCATGCTCGCCGACGCCGACCCGGCGGTGCACTCCGACCCGTCGGCGCCGATCCGCGTCGTCGGGTTCGCCGACCTGGTGTCCTTCACGTCCTTCGTGAGACGGATGAGCGAGCGGCAGCTGGCCCGGCTCGTGCA
>DATIAB010000217.1:0-2794 GCA_035458265.1 Ornithinibacter sp.
GTAGACGGCGTCGACGTCGGGGCGCTCCTCCCGGTCGACCTTGATCGCGACGTAGCGGTCGTTGACCGCTGCGGCGACCTGGTCGTCCTCGAAGGACTCGTGCGCCATGACGTGGCACCAGTGGCACGCCGCGTAGCCGACCGAGAGCAGGATCGGTACGTCCCGTCGCCGCGCCTCGGCGAAGGCGTCGTCCCCCCACTCCTGCCAGTCGACGGGGTTGTCGGCGTGCTGGAGGAGGTAGGGGCTGAGCGAGTGTGCGAGCCGGTTCGCCATCACCCCACCGTATGCCGCGGCAGCTCGCGGGAGTCGAGGTGATGACGCTCGGGAATCCGTGCACCCGGGGTTCGACTCTCGCGGGGCCCTGCGGAGTCGAGGTGATGACGCTCGGGAATCCGTGCACCTGGGGTTCGACTCGCGGAGAGGGCGACTGCTACTCGTCGAGGGCCTTGGTCAGGGCCACGTGCAGACTGAGCTCGTCGGCGCTGCCGGTCGCACTGACCCAGCTGACCTCGATCCCGGCCCGCAGCAGGGTCCAGGCGAAGGCCTCGTCGAGGTCGATCCCGGCGGCCTCGGCAGCCAGCGAGACCCGGTGCCGCACCGACCAGCGGAACGCCGCCCCGGTGCCCAGCTCGCCGACGCGGTTGTGGAGCAGCGGGAACAGGTCGAACCCCGGGTGCCCGGCCACGGGCTTGGGGTCGATCGCGGTCCACCCCCCGGGCCCTCGCAGGACGTTCTCGAAGTGAAGGTCCGTGTGCAGCAGCCTCTCGGGAACCTCGCCGGTCAGCAGCTCGCGAGCCAGCCCCTGCGTGCGCGAGACGATGCGTCGGGGCACGGCGGCGCGGCCCGCCATCCGCTCGAGGTGCGGCGTCAGGTACTCGGACATCCGAGCGATCTGCGGCGGGGCCGCCACCTGCAGCCTCCCGAGCAGCCCGCCGACCACCTCGCAGGCCTCGTCGACCCACACGTCGCGCAGGTCGGTGTCGGCGTCGAGCCGCTCGAGGAGCAGCACGCCGTCCGACGGCAGTGCCGCCACGAGGCGCACCGCGCCCGACCCTCCCCACGTGCGCAGCGCCAGCGCCTCGTGCTCGCCCTCCGGGTGCGGCCACGTGACCTTGAGCACCAGCTGCTCGCCGTCGCGCACCACCGGGACGACGACGGCCGTCCAGCCGGTGCGGGGGTCACCGTCGGCGACCAGGCCCCACCGGTCGAGCGCGTCGTCGAGGCGACGCGGCACCGTGGCCACCCACTCGGCACCCGTGGGACCTCCGTCGGCCGGGTAGGCCGAGACCCGGGTCACCCAGTCGGCCGGGAGGGCGACCCGGCTCACTCGAGTCCCGGAAAGGGGACCAGCGACACGCCCCACCGCTGGGCCTGCACCTCCACGGTCCCGAGCCACCGGGTCGCCGCTTCCAGGCCACCACCGTCCTCGGATGCCGCGAGCGCACCGAGGTGCTCGCCGTACCCCGCGCGCAGGCTGAACACCACCTCACGGGCCAGCCGTGCGGCATCCGCGCTCGTCGTCACGGCGAACGGCAGCGGGTGGCCGATCGAGTCCTCCGGCGCGCTGCCGCCGGCCACCTGGTCGGCGCGAAGGCGGCGCAGCACGTCGAGCGTCGCGTCAGACCGGGTGCGCTGGGCCCCGTCCGACCGTGCGCTCACCACCTCGAACAGGTACACCGCCGCGGACGTGGATGCCGCGAGCGCCTCGACCGCTGCCCCCGCCACCGGGTCGGTCGGCACCGTCGGCGGACGGCCGGAGAGAAGGGTCGCGGCGGCATACCGCTGGGCGTGCAGGGAGGCGAGGGTGGCCAGGAGGTCGGCCTCGGCCCCGGCGAACTCACCGGCCTTCGCGGCCGCGCGGCCCTCGGCGTCGGCCAGGTCGAGCGCGGATACCGTGGGCGAGGGCGACGGCGACGGCGACGGGGACGGTATCGCTGACGGGGAGGTGCTTGCCGGTGCCGACGTGCTCGCGCCGACGGTCGTGCCCGTCGACGTCGGCGGTGCGTCGAGCAGCGCCACCGGTACCTGTTGGCGCAGCAGGGTCGTGCGCAGCACGGTGTGCTGGCGGCGGTGGATCGTCGTCAGTGCGGCTGCGAGGGGGCCGGGCACGGTGGCCGCCAGCTCCGCGAGCGCCAGGGTGTCGGCCGTGAGCGCCACGAGCTCGGCCTCGGCGGGCACGGGGGTGCGGGTCGGCACGAGGGGGACGCGGGGAGCGTCGTCCTCGAGGCGGATCCCACACCCCGAGGCGGAAAGGGCCAGTGCCCCGAGGGCACCGGCGACGAAGGTGCGCCGGGTGACCCCCTCACGTGCCGCCTGACGCATGCGCGCATCATCGCACGGGCGAACGGCGTGCCCGATCTGTCCTACAGTGGTGGGCGGCGGCCACCCGCTGACGACAAACTGCAGAGAGGAAGGGCACTCGATGACCACCGCAGACGGCATCCGCCCGACCGTGCAGGAGGCGCTGGAACGCAGCGGGCTCGTCCTCGAGGACGTCGTCGTGACGCCCGCCGGCCGTCGTCGCGTCGTGAAGGTGCTCGTGGACCGCGACCTCGGCAGCGCCGACGTGGCGACGGAGCCGACCGACCCCCTAACCCTCGACGAGGTCGCCGACGCCACGCGCGCGGTCAGTGACGCGCTCGACGCGGGCGACCTGATGGGCGAGCAGCCCTACACGCTCGAGGTCTCCTCACCCGGCGTCGGCCGACCGCTCACCGAGCCCCGGCACTTCCGCCGCAACGTCGGCCGACTCGTCACGGCCAGCCACGGCGGCCGTGAGCTGACGGGCCGCGTG
>DATIAB010000218.1:0-14097 GCA_035458265.1 Ornithinibacter sp.
CCCCAGCGAGTTCATCGGCGCGATCATGGAGCTCTGCCAGGGCAAGCGCGGCACCCTGCTCGGGATGGACTACATCTCCGAGGAACGCGTCGAGATGCGCTACACGCTGCCGATGGCCGAGGTCGTCTTCGACTTCTTCGACCAGCTGAAGTCGCGCACCCGTGGCTACGCCAGCCTCGACTACGAGCCCGACGGCGACCAGGCCGCCGACCTCGTCAAGGTCGACATCCTCCTGCAGGGCGAGACCGTCGACGCGTTCTCGGCGATCGTGCACAAGGACAAGGCCTACGGTTACGGCGTCATGATGGCCGGCAAGCTCAAGCAGCTCATCCCGCGCCAGCAGTTCGAGGTGCCGATCCAGGCAGCCATCGGAGCCCGAGTCATCGCCCGCGAGAACATCCGCGCCATCCGCAAGGACGTGCTGGCCAAGTGTTACGGCGGTGACATCTCGCGCAAGCGCAAGCTGCTGGAGAAGCAGAAGGCCGGCAAGAAGCGGATGAAGAACATCGGCTCGGTCGAGGTGCCGCCCGAGGCGTTCATCGCCGCGCTCACCTCCGACGGTGCCGGCGCCCAGACGACGAAGAAGTAGCGACCTCCGGCATGGCCCACCGCCTGGTGACGGTTGCGATGGCAGCGATGGCAGCGATGGCAGCGACTACCGGTCGGTGACGAGCGCGTCAGGGGCTTCCCTCCCCGCTGGCCTCGGCGATGTCGCGCAGCCGCTGCACGTAGGCCGCCCACCACTCGTCGCCGCCCTCGGGCAGGTTCGGGTGCTGCGGGGACCAGCCGCGTCGTCCGTCGAGCTGCTCCCTCAGGATGTCCAGGTGCCCGGCGTGCCGGGCCGTCTCCAGGCCCATGTGCACGAGCAGGTGGTGCAGGTCGGTCTCCGAGTCGCGCCACCACGGCACGTGGGCAGGAGCGTCGAGCGGCAGCGGCTCGATCGTCTCGTCGGCGAACGCCGTGACCCGGCGGTACAGGTCGAGGATCTGCTCCGGCGACTCGTCGGCGGTCGCCCACATGTCGTCGTTGGGCTGCGAGTCGTCGGCCCAGAACGCCATCGGCTCCGGCCATGGCCGCCCGAGGCACGTGCCGAAGTACTCCGCCTCGACACCGGCGAGGTGCTTGACGACGCCGAGCAGGTTCGTCCCGGTGGGGGTCAGCGGCATCCGCTGGTCACGCTCGCTGAGGCCCTCGACCTTCCAGAGCACCTGCTCACGGGCGCTCTGGAGGTAGTGCCACGCCGTCGCCTTCGGATCCATGGACGTCAACCTGTCACCAGGGCTGGGACGGTCGACTCCTCGACGGGCTCGGCGAGCACCGGGCCGTCCTGCCACAGCCGCGGTTGTTCCACGAGCGCCAGGACGGCAGCCAGGTCGCGCGGCCAGACGTCGTCGTCGGTGCGTTCGAGGTCGGACAGAGACCACCACCTGATGTCGGACACGGTCAGCTGCTCCTCCTCCGTGTGCGCGGCGGTGTCGACCTCGAAGGCTGGCACCCGCACCAGGAAGAACACCTCGGTCTGGTCCACGATCTTGTCGCTGTAGCCGTGCACGACGAGGCGGGTGAGCAGCGGTCCGACCAGCGCACCGGCATCCACGACGAGGCCGGTCTCCTCCCGCAGCTCGCGCACCGCGGCCTCGAGGTCGCTCTCCCCGGGATCGACACCGCCGCCGGGGGTGACCCACCAGTGGGCGACCGGGTCGAGCCCGAGGTCGGAGTCGAGCAGGAGCAGGAGGCGGTCGGCGTCGTCGAGCAGCAGCACCCGCACCGCCCGCCGGTCGAGGCGGGGACGGTCCTCGGGGGCTGGGACGACGAACCCGGGCTGACCCGGGTAGAGGGGCGTGGGCATGGCCACACGCTAGCCACCGCACAGTCCCACCGGTGGCGGAGAACATCGATCGTGGCGGACATCTGTGCCCGCCATACCGGAACTTCTGCGCCGTCACGGTGACGGCGGAGAAACAGCAACCCCTACCCGCGGGTAACCTTCAGCTGTGCCCGACACCTACGCCCTCTATCGCCGCGCCGCCACCCGTCCCCTCGGCAGGCGCGCCTTCTCCGTCCTCTTCTCGCTGAAGGCCCCCTACTTCCGCACGGTGCGCCCGCAGGTGCGGGACGTGCGCCCGCACCATGCGGAGCTGACGATCCGCAAGCGGTGGGCCGTCCAGAACCACATCGGCACGGTGCACGCGATCGCCGTCTGCAACGGGCTCGAGGCGGCCATGGGCCTGCTCGCCGAGGCCACCACGCCTCCCGGCCGACGCTGGATCCCCAAGGGGATGACGGTCTCCTACCTCGCGAAGTCGACGACCGACCTGCTGTGCGTCGCCGAGACCGACCCGGCTGACTGGGAGCAGGTCGGTGACGTGCCGGTGCGCGTGAAGGCGCTGCGCACCGACGGCACCGTCGTCGTCGATGGCATCATCACGATCTACGTCTCCGAGCGCCCCGTGCCGCTCACTCGGTGAGGCGCTCGCGCAGGAGCGTGACCTCGGCCTCGGTCCAGCCCTGCGCGACCAGCCACCCGGCGGCACCGCCCCACCCGGCGTCCACGGCGCGCAGGATCGCCTCGATGGACTCAGCCCTGGGTGACTGCTCGTCGACCGACTGCTTCGCCAGGGCGTGCCCGTACGCCGGGCGGGGCATGAGCCGCCCGATGATCCGTTCGATCCGCTCGGCGGTCAGCACGTAGTCGGCGACGATCTCGTCGTGCGGCACGCCGGCGACGTCCAGGGCCATCGCCACCACGGTGCCGGTGCGGTCCTTGCCTGCCGCGCAGTGCACGACGGCGGCACCCTCGGCGTTGGCGACCACGCGCAGGGCCGCTGACACCGAGTCGGGCCGCGCCGCGAGGTAGCCGAGGTAGTGCTCGGCCCAGAACGAGGCGTCGCGGCGGGTGTCGTCCGGGCTCCACGGCACGGCGAGCGCCTTGGCCGCCAGCTCGTCGAGGTCCTCCTCGGTGCGCGCTGCGATGAGCGAGTGGTGGTGGTGGGTCAGTGACTCCACCCGGCGCAGCGGCCCGGGCCCTTCCAGGTGCACCTCGACCTCGGTGCGCAGGTCGACGATGTCGCTGACACCGAGCTCGTCGACCAGGCGCGTGACGTCCGCGTCGGTGAGGTCCTGGAGGTTGTCGGAGCGGATCAACCGCCCGGATGCCGTGCGGCCCCCGTCCCGCGTCGGGAGGCCGCCGAGGTCGCGCATGTTGACGAGCCCGTCGAGCTCGATCCACCGGTCCGTCACCCCGTCATCGTAGGTCGAGAGCGCGGGGGAGAATGTGCCGGTGCCCCGACTGCCCGACGGTGACCCCGCGCCCGAGACGGGCGAGCTGCCCGACCAGTCCCTGCGCACGCTCGCGACCAGCCGGTTCGGTGTCTACGTCCACGTGCCCTACTGCTCGGTGCGCTGCGGCTACTGCGACTTCAACACCTACACGCTCGGCGAGCTCGGGCCCGGTGCCTCCACGGCGACCTTCGCCGACCAGGCGCTGAACGAGCTCGACCTCGCCGTCCGGGTCCTCGGTGAGCACGCGCGCCCCGTCGACACGGTCTTCGTCGGGGGTGGCACGCCGACCCTGTTGCCGGCGGCCGACCTCGTGCGGTGCGTGGACGGCATCCGCGAGCGTTTCGGCCTGTCGCCCGGTGCTGAGGTGACCACCGAGGCCAACCCCGACTCGGTGACCCCCGCCGACCTGGCAGAGCTCGCGTCCGGGGGTTTCACGAGGGTCTCGGTGGGCATGCAGTCGGTCGTGCCGCACGTGCTGCGCACCCTGGAGCGCACCCACGACCCCGGCCGGGTGGCCACTGCGGTCGCGGGGGCCAGGGCGGCCGGGCTGGCGACGAATGTCGACCTCATCTACGGCACACCCGGCGAGAGCCTGGCCGACTGGCGGGCGAGCCTCGACGCGGCCGTCGCGCTCGGGCCCGACCACGTCTCGGCGTACGCGCTGATCGTCGAGGACGGCACGAAGCTGGCGGCGCAGGTCCGTCGAGGTGAGGTGTCGATGCCCGACGGTGACGATGAGGCCGACAAGTACGAGCTGGCCGACGACGTGCTCGTGGCGGCCGGGTACGACTGGTACGAGGTGAGCAACTGGTCGCGCTCCGACGCGGGTCGCTGCCGGCACAACGAGGGCTACTGGCGCGGTGACGCCTGGTGGGGAGTCGGCCCGGGGGCGCACAGCCACGTCGGCGGAGTGCGCTGGTGGAACGTGAAGCACCCGAGGACCTACGCCGCACGACTGGATGCCGGCGCCTCGCCCGCCGCCGGGCGCGAGACCCTGACCCCCGAGCAGCGCCACGACGAGGAGGTGCTGCTGAGGGTGCGCCTGCGAGAAGGGCTGCCGGTCGGCGTGCTGGACGCGGACGGCCGCACCGCCGTCGCCAGCCTCGTCAGTGACGGGCTGGTCGACGGCCGTGCGGCCGTTGCTGGTCGGACGGTGGTGCTCACCCGGCGCGGGCGGCTCCTCGCGGATGCCGTGGTGCGCCGCCTGCTCGGGGTCTGAGCGCTGCGTTCTACTTGACGAACTGGGGGGTCAGCGGGGGGGCCCACCACTCGCCGTTGTTCGCCTTCACGGCGCCGATGATGTGCATGACGATCGCCCAGACCACGGCTGCGCCGAAGGTGAGGAAGCCGACGAGCACGAGCATCAGGGGGAGTGAGACCAGCATGACGATGCCGGCGATGATCTGGACGTTGAGCGCGTTCGCCGCGTGGTGGCGCACGAACGGGCCGCGGTCGCGGAAGACCAGGTACATGACCAGTGCGCAGACGAAGCCGAGGAAACCGCTGGAGAAGATCGTGGCGGCGAGGGTGGCGCCGTGCGCCGCCATGCCTGCGGTGCGCTCGTCGGTGGGCTTCATCGGGGCGGGTGCCACCGCGTAGCCCGGGGCGCCGGGCGGCGGTGGGGGCTGTTGGGCGTACTGCTGCTGGCCGTACTGCTGCTGCGCGTACTGGGCCTGGGCCTGCTGCTGCGCGTACTGCTGCCGGTCGTACTGCTGCCCGAACGGCTGCTGACCCGCGGCCGGCTGGCCGTAGGTCTGCGCAGCCGGGTCGAAGCTCGCGGTGGCTGGCGGAACGGGCACGGGAGCGGGCTGGGGCTCGACGGGCTGAGGCTCGACGGGCTGGGGCTCGACGGGCTGGGGCTCGACGGCCGTGGTCTCGTGGACGGGGGCCTCCTCCACCGGAACGACCTCGGTGTGTTCGGCGTCGACGGCCGGCTCGAAGTCAGAGGTCGGGTCGACAGGGTTGTCGTCGTGGCGGGGCGTGGTGTCACTCATCTGGTGCTCCTTGTGGGTGGGTCTGTACCCATCAAACACCCGCTGAAGGCCGGTCGACCCGGTTCCAAGGGCCGGCTCAGGGTGTGGCTCGGGGTCGACTCAGGGCCGACCCCGAGATCACCACTCCTCGGGGCGCTCAGCGGCCCGTTACGGGGCCGTGACGAAGTCGATGAGCTCCTCGACGCGGCCCAGCAGCTCGGGCTCGAGGTCAGCATAGGTCTGCACGGACGCGAGGATCTGCCGCCAGGCCATCGCGAGGTCGCGCTGGGTCGAGTGCGGCCACCCGAGGTGCGCGGCGATGCCGACCTTCCAGGAGGTGCCGCGGGGGATGACGGGCCACGTGTCCATGCCGAGGCGCTGCGGTTTGACCGACTGCCAGACGTCGACGTACGGGTGGCCGACGACGAGCACGTGGGCGGCATGCGGCGTCACGGCCCGGGCCTGCTCCACGACCCGCCACTCCTTGGTGCCGGGCACGAGGTGATCGACGAGCACGCCCATCCGGCGCTGCGGCGTGGGCGCGAAGTCGCGGATCACCCCTGGCAGGTCGTCCACACCGTCGAGCATCTCGACGACGACGCCCTCGACCCGCAGGTCCGCGCCCCACACCTTCTCCACGAGCTCGGCGTCGTGCCTGCCCTCGACGAAGATGCGCGAGCCGCTCGCGACCTTGGCCCGCTGCCCGGTGACGGCCCGTGACCCGCTCGCCGTGCGGGAGGCGGCGGCGCGAGCGGCGGCCAGGCGAGCGGCATCCGCCGCCTGTGGGGGAGTGAGCGTCACGGGGGCGCCGTCGACGAGGAACCCCGGCCCGAGGCGGAACCCGCGGGTGCGCCCGTGGCGGTCCTCGAGGTGCACGACCATGAGGCCACCGGCCTTCTCCACGCGCACCACGGCACCCACCCAGCCGGACTCGACGTCCTCGACGACCGTGCCCGGCTCGGCCGCGAGCTCGACCGACCGCCCGCGCGGTGGCCTGCGCCAGTCACCCCCGAGCACGTCGCCGCCATACCTGTCCACCACGCCGGTGAGGTTACCGGCATTCGCGCCCGTCGGACCGAGCCCTTAGAATTGGCACTCGCGGCGCGAGAGTGCCAAAGGCATTCCCTGTGAGGACCGGAGGTGGGCATGAACGAGGACCGTCGGTTGCGTGTGCTGCGCGCCATCGTCCAGGACTACGTGCAGACCTCGGAGCCGGTCGGGTCCAAGGCGCTGCTGGAGCGCCACCACCTGGGCGTCTCGGCCGCGACGGTTCGCAACGACATGGCCGCGCTCGAGGAGGAGGGCCTGATCGCGGCCCCCCACACGAGCGCCGGCCGCGTGCCGACGGATGCCGGGTACCGCCTCTTCGTCGACCGGCTGAGCGCCGTGAAGCCGATGAGCGCCGCCGAGCAACGGGCGATCTCGCACTTCCTCGAGGGGGCCGTCGACCTCGACGACGTCGTCGACCGCACCGTGCGCCTGCTCTCCTCCCTGACCCACCAGGTCGCGGTCGTCCAGTACCCGTCGCTCGCGCGCTCCAGCGTTCGCCACATCGAGCTCGTGCCGCTCGGCGGTGAGCGGGTGCTCGTCGTGCTCATCACGACCACCGGGCGCGTCGAGCAGCGGGTCGTCGACGTCGGCACCGACCTCAGCAGCACGGTCGGTGAACACACCCTCGCGGCGCTTCGCACCGAGCTCAACCGGGCGACCGCAGGTCGAACCCTCGCCGAGGCGTCCGCCGAGCTGGCCACCGTGCCCGACCAGCTCGAGCCGGGCCTGCGTGACCTCGTGCGGGCCGTCGGCACGGCCCTGCAGGACTCCTTCGTCGAGGAGCGCGAGGAACGCGTCGTGCTGGCCGGCACCGCCAACCTCGCCCGCGTCGGCCCCGACTTCACGATGAGCCTCGGGCCGGTCCTCGAAGCGCTCGAGGAGCACGTCGTCCTCCTCAAGCTCCTCGGCACCGCCGCCGAGCAGGGTGAGCACGTCGCCGTCCGCATCGGCCACGAGAACCCGTACGCGGGGCTGCAGACCACGTCCATGGTGGCCACCGGCTACGGTGCCGGGTCTGACCTCGTCGCGGGTCTGGGCGTCCTCGGGCCGACGAGGATGGACTACCCGACGACGATGGCCGCCGTGCGTACCGTCGCCACCTATGTCTCGCGGATCCTCGCGCAGTGACCGCACCCACCCCGTCCCGAAGGACCTCCCACCTGTGAACGACTACTACGCCGACCTCGGGGTCGCCCGCGACGCGAGCCCCGAGGACATCAAGCGTGCCTACCGCAAGGCCGCACGGCGCCTCCACCCCGACGTCAACCCGGGCCCCGAGGCCGAGGAGCAGTTCAAGAAGGTCTCCCAGGCCTACGACGTGCTCTCCGACGCCGAGAAGAAGCGCTCGTACGACTCGGGGGCCGACCCCTACGGTGCGGGGGCCGCCGGCTTCGGCCAGGGCTTCTCCTTCAGCGACATCATGGACGCCTTCTTCGGTGGCCAGGCCGGCACCGCCGGCCGGGGCCCCCGCTCGCGCACCACCCGCGGCCAGGACGCCCTCGTTCGCCTGGACATCGACCTCGGGGATGCCGTGTTCGGCGCCCAGAAGGACCTCACCATCGACACCGCCGTGGCCTGTGGCACCTGCCAGGGCGCGGGCATGGAGCCGGGCACCTCCACCCGCACCTGTGACGTGTGCTCGGGACGCGGTGAGGTGCAGCAGGTGCAGCGCAGCTTCCTCGGGCAGGTCATGACGACCCGCCCCTGCATGACGTGCCAGGGGTTCGGCCAGATCATCACCAACCCGTGCTACGAGTGCTCCGGCGACGGCCGCGTGCGCACGCGCCGCACCCTGACCCTCAAGGTTCCCGCCGGTGTCGACACCGGCACGCGCATCCAGCTCGCGGGTGAGGGTGAGGTCGGGCACGGCGCCGGCCCCGCCGGCGACCTGTACGTCGAGGTGGCGGTGAACCGGCATCCGGTCTTCCAGCGTCGTGGCAACGACCTGCACGCGACGATCGAGGTGCCGATGACGGCTGCGGCGCTCGGGGCGTCCCTGTCGATGGACACGTTCGACGGCCCGCAGACCCTCGAGGTCCGTCGCGGCACCCAGTCGGGCGACACGATCACCCTGCGCGGTCTCGGGGTCACCCACCTGCGCGGCACCGGTCGCGGCGACATCACCGTGCACGCGATGGTGCAGACCCCGACCCGGCTGGACGCCGAGCAGGAGGCGCTGTTGCGCCAGCTCGCCGGGCTGCGCGGCGAGGAGCGGCCCGAGGGCAGGGTGGCCAACCCCGGTGACGGGTCGATCTTCGGCAAGCTGCGCGACGCCTTCAAGGCTCGATGACCCTCCCGCTGCACCTCGTGGCGTCCGCGGCCCTCGCCGGTCGGGTCGTCGGTGACGTCGTCGTGCTCGACGGGCCGGAGGGGCGCCATGCCGCCACGGTGCGGCGCACCAGGGTCGGTGAGCGCCTGCTGCTCGCCGACGGGGAGGGCCTTCACGTGGAGGGTGAGGTCGTGGCGGTCGGTGCGGGGACCCTCGACCTGCTCGTCGTCTCGGTCACGACCGACCCCGAGCCGAGCCCACGCCTCGTGCTCGTCCAGGCCCTGGCCAAGAACGACCGTGACGACCAGGCCATCGAGGCCGCCACCGAGTGCGGCGTCGACGAGGTCGTGCCGTGGCAGGCGTCGCGCAGCGTCGTCCAGTGGCGGGGCGAGCGCGGCGAGAAGTCCAGACGCAAATGGGATGCCGTGCTCGTCGCCGCCACCAAGCAGTCGCGCCGCACCCGCCGCCCGGTGCTTGCCCCGGCTGTCTCCTCGGCTGGGGTGGGCGCGCGGATCTCCGGTGCTGCAGCTGCGTTCGTGCTCCATGAAGACGCCCGGACGCCGCTCGCGAACGTGACGCTCCCGGCATCCGGTGACGTCGTGGTGGTCGTCGGGCCCGAGGGTGGCATCTCGCCCGACGAGCTCTCGGCCTTCGAGGCCGCAGGCGCGGTGCCGGTGCGCCTGGGCACCACGGTGCTCCGCTCGTCGAGTGCCGGCCCGGCGGCCCTGGCGATGCTCAGCGCGATGTCGCGCTGGCGCTGACCGACCCGGGCGTCACCGCACGGTGAACGGCATCGTCGTCTCCGCGGAGACCCGGGTGCCGTCGTCGGCGCTCGGCTCGAAGACCCTGATGGCGTACGACCCGGGTGCCAGGCTGCCGAGCCCGATCTCGTAGGTGCCGCGGCCGGGGGCGCCGGTCGAGGCGGTGGTGAACCCCTCGTCGACGACCGTGCCGCCGCGCAGCAGCTGCCACGACACGGTCACCTCGAAGACGCTGGCCTCGCCCTGCACGGTGACCTCGCCTGCCGGGAGCGTCTGCGCCCGGGTGGGTGAGGTGACCCAGATCGGCGCGAGGTCGCGCCAGTACTCCTCGCGCGATGCCGGACGGTCGTAGGTGCGGCTGACCGGCTGGCTGCCGAACATCGCGGTCGACCCGTCCGCGATGGCGAAGCGCACGGGGATCTGGCCGCGGCCGACGGCGGCCTGGGCGGTCCACACCAGCTGCTGGACGCTGACGCGTTGGGTGTCCTCGGGGAATCCCGTGCCGCCGGGCCCGGACAGCGTGATGGTGATGCCGCTGTCGGTCACGGACAGGTCGACGAGGTCGACGCCGTCCCACGTGCGCAGGTAGCCGTCGGTGCCCTCGGGTGTGGCGGTCATGGCGAGCCCCACGGCGGCACGTGCTCGTGCCGCGTCGTCGCTCTCGCGCGTCACGCCGGGCACGGTGAGCCACTCCCGGTAGAGACGGGCGACGCGGGCGTCGTCCCCGACGGGGGCGAGGTAGTAGACCGGAAGGGCCGCGGGTGCCGACGTCGCCGGGGCGGATGTCGTGGGGCTCGGTGACGGGCTCGGTGACGGGCTCGGCGACGTTGTGGGGGCCTGCGTGCTGGGCCCGGCTGACGGGGTCGGCGAGGCGGATGCCGTGGGAACCGGGCTCTCGCTGCCGCCGGGGAGCGGCTCGGGGCGCCCGGCGAGGCCGATCCACAGCCCCGACACCACGGCGATCACCGCGGCGGCGGCCGCGAGCGGGATCCACCACTGGCTGAGGCGCCCGGGTCGCTCCGGCTCACTGAGCCGGAGGATCTCGTCGAGGCGGTCGCCCGGCTCGATCCGGGCCGCGCGCTCGTCCAGCGCCTCTCGCAGCGCCTGCGCCAGGCGTTCGTCGGTGCTCATGTCCACTCCGTTCCGGTGCGCAGGGCCGCCAGGCCCCGGCTCGCGTGTGTCTTGACCGAACCCGGGGAGATCTCCAGGGCGTCGGCGATCTGGGCCTCGGCGAGGTCGAGGTAGTAGCGCAGGATGAGCACCTCGCGTTGTCGGGTCGGGAGCCTGTTCAGGGCCACGAGGAGGGCCTCGCGGGAGAGGTCGGCGACGGCCGCCTCCTCGGCGCTGGCGCCGGTGCGGGCGGTGGGGTCCTCCGGGCCGCCACGCACGGAGGCCGCCCACCGCTGCTCCACGCCGCGGTGACGCAGCGCCGAACGAGAGCGGTTGACGACGGCACGGCGCAGGTACGCGGCCGCCGCCGACGGGTCGCGCAGGCTCGACCAGTGGGCGTGCAGGGCGATGAAGGCGTCCTGGACGACCTCCTCGGCTTCGCCGGCGTCGTGCAGGAGCAGCCAGGCCAGCCGGACCAGCGGCTGCCAGTGCACGGCATACAGCTCGGTGACGGCAGCGTCGGCCGAGCGTTGCGCACTGCCGTGCTCGCCCATGGTGGCCATTGTCATGCGGTGTTGACGCGCAGCACGGTGGTTCGGTTGACGAGGGGGCCTAGATTCGGCTGCATGAACGAGACCGAGAGCTGCCTGTTCTGCCGCATCGTCGCCGGCGAGATCCCCGCGGCCGTCGTCGCCGAGAGCGCCCACTCCCTCGCGTTCCGGGACATCGACCCCGCCGCGCCGACCCACGTGCTCGTCATCCCGCGGCGCCACGTGCCCGACCTCGCGGGCCTGGCCGCCGCGTCGGCGGAGGAGCTCGCGGATGCCGTGGGGCTGGCCGCGCGGGTCGCTCACGAGGAAGGGCTGCCGGGTTACCGCACCGTGTCGAACACCGGCGAGGCGGCCCAGCAGAGCGTCTTCCACGCCCATCTGCACGTCATCGGCGGGCGCCCGCTGACCTGGCCGCCGGGCTGACGCGCGTTCGCGGGTGCTGGACGTCGGTGCGGCCTCGTAGACTCGTCCCACGATGACTGACGCCCAAACCCACCCCCACGTCCGCGAGCACACCGTCGTCGTTCCTGCCGACGTGTCGATGGTCGCCCTGCTAGGCCCCCGCGACGAGCTGCTGCGCACGATGGAACGGCAGTTCCCCCGGGTCGACCTGCACGTGCGGGGCAACGAGTTCCACGTCTCGGGCCCGAGCGCAGAGGTCGCCCTCGTGGAGCGCCTCATCGACGAGCTGCTCGACGTCCTCGAGGGCGGGCAGAGCCTCAACGGTGACGCGGTCGAGCGCTCGATCGCGATGCTGCGCGCCCAGACCGTCGAGCGACCGGCCGACGTGCTGACGATGAACATCGTCTCGAGCCGGGGGCGCACGATCCGGCCGAAGACCCTGGGCCAGAAGCGCTACGTCGACGCGATCGACGCCAACACCGTCGTCTTCGGCATCGGCCCGGCCGGCACCGGCAAGACCTACCTCGCCATGGCCAAGGCCGTCGCCGCGCTGCAGGCCAAGCAGGTCAACCGCATCATCCTCACCCGCCCGGCCGTCGAGGCGGGGGAGCGGCTCGGGTTCCTGCCGGGCACGCTCAACGACAAGATCGACCCCTACCTGCGCCCGCTGTACGACGCGCTGCACGACATGGTGGACCCCGACTCGATCCCGCGGCTGATGGCATCGGGCACCATCGAGGTCGCGGCCCTGGGCTACCTGCGCGGGCGCACCCTCAACGACGCGTTCATCATCCTCGACGAGGCGCAGAACACCACCGCCGAGCAGATGAAGATGTTCCTCACCCGGCTCGGCTTCGGCTCGCAGATGGTCGTCACCGGTGACGTCACCCAGGTCGACCTCCCGAGCTCGGCCACGAGTGGGTTGCGCGTCGTGCGCGAGATCCTCACCGACCTCGACGACGTCGCGTTCTGCGAGCTCACGGCATCCGACGTCGTGCGACACCGGCTCGTCGCGGCGATCGTCGACGCGTACGGCCGCTGGGACGAGCAGCAGCAGCCTCCGGTGTCGCGCCGGTGAGCGTCGACGTCCTCAACGAGACCGAGTTCTCGCTCGACGAGCTCGAGCTCGTCGCGTGCGCCCGCTACGTCATGGAGCAGATGCGGGTGCACCCCAAGGCCGACCTGTGCCTGCGCCTGGTCGACGAGCCCGCCATGGAGACCCTGCACGTGCAGTGGATGGACCTGCCGGGCCCCACCGACGTCATGAGCTTCCCCATGGACGAGCTGCGCCCCGGCCGCGAGGGTGTGGAGCCCGAGGAGGGGATGCTCGGCGACATCGTGCTCTGCCCGAGCGTCGCGGCACGCCAGGCCCGAGAGGCCGGCCACGCGACCGAGGAGGAGCTGCTCCTTCTGACGACCCACGGCATCCTGCACCTGCTGGGCTACGACCACGCGACGCCCGAGGAGGAGAAGGAGATGTTCGAGCTGCAGCGCCAGCTGCTGCTCACCTTCCTCGCCACCCGCGGCCGTCCGACCACCTGACCTTCCGGAAGACCCATGACCCGCCTCGTCGTCCTCGCAGTGGCCGCCACCCTGCTCGCCTTCCTCATCTCCACCGCGGAGGCCGCCTTCTCGCGGATGTCCCGCACCCGCGCCCAGGAGCTGCTCGACGAGCGCCGGCCCGGCGCTGCGTCCCTGGTGCGCGTCGTCGGTGACACCGCCGCCTACCTGTCGGTGCTGTCCTTCCTGCGCGTCATCGCCGAGTCGACCGTGGCCGTGATGGTGACCCTGGCCGTCGTCGAGCGGGTCGAGGGCACCGTCCAGCCGTTCCTCATCGCCATCGCGATCATGGCGCTCATCTCGTTCGCCGTCGTCGGGGTCTCCCCGGGCACGCTCGGGGCGCAGCACAGCACGAAGGTGGCGCTCGCGGCCGCGCCGACGACGGTGTGGCTGCGCCGGGTGCTCGGCCCCTTCTCGCGGCTGCTCATCGCCCTGACCAACGCGGTGACGCCGGGCAAGGGCTTTCGCGACGGGCCGTTCGAGAGCGAGAGCGAGCTGCGTGACCTCGTCGACATGGCTCGCGACCACGCCCTCATCGAGGCGGAGGAGCGTGAGATGCTGCACTCCGTCTTCGAGCTCGGCGACACGCTCGCGCGTGAGGTGATGGTGCCGCGCACCGACATGGTGTCCATCGACGACGACCGCTCGTGCCGTGCGGCGATGAGCCTGTTCCTGCGCTCGGGCTTCTCGCGCATCCCGGTGCTCGGCAAGGATGTCGACGACGTCGTCGGGCTGCTCTACCTCAAGGACGTCATGCGCCGGCTCAACGCCGACCAGGATGGCGGGACGCTTCGGGTCACCGAGCTGATGCGCCCGATGCCGTTCGTGCCCGAGAGCAAGCCGGTCGACGACCTGCTGCGCGAGATGCAGCTCGACCACGCCCACTTCGCCGTCGTCGTCGACGAGTACGGCGGCACGGCCGGGCTCGTGACGATCGAGGACATCCTTGAGGAGATCGTCGGGGAGATCACCGACGAGTACGACCGGGAGGCTCCCGAGGTCGAGAACCTCGACGACGGGCGGGTTCTCGTGTCGGCGACGATGCACGTCGACGACCTCGCCGAGCTGTTCGAGGTCGCCCTCGAGGAGGAGGAGGTCGACACCGTCGGCGGCCTCATCGGCAAGGAGCTCGGGCGGGT
>DATIAB010000219.1:0-2596 GCA_035458265.1 Ornithinibacter sp.
ACCCCCGCACGGCGGTCATCCGCGTCGAGGGCAAGCGTCTGCCGCCGATCAGCGACAAGGTCTACCTCGTCCTCAACAAGCCCCGCGGGGTCGTCTCGACGATGTCGGACCCCGAGGGCCGGCGCACCCTCGGCGACCTCGTCGCCGACCGGCCCGAGCGGCTCTTCCACGTCGGCCGGCTCGACACCGACACCGAGGGGCTGATCATCCTCACCAACGACGGCGACTTCGCCCAGCACCTCGCCCATCCCTCGCACGAGGTGGACAAGACCTACGTCGCCGAGGTGGAGGGGGAGGTGCACGTGCGCACGGTCCGTGAGCTGCTCGCCGGCGTCACCCTCGACGACGGTCCGGTCGCGGTCACGAAGGCCCGGGTGGTCGGCGGCGACCCGCGCCGCGAGGGCAGCAACCGCTCGATCGTCGAGCTCACCATCCACGAGGGCCGCAACCGCATCGTGCGGCGCCTGCTCGCTCACGTCGGGCACCCCGTCACCCGGCTGACCCGCACGCAGATCGGTCCCGTCACGCTGTCGAGGTTGCGGACGGGCGAGATGCGCGAGCTGACCGTGGCCGAGCTCGGCGAGCTGATGGACAGCGCGCAGCTCTGAGTCCCGGCGCGGCTAGGCTCGTGCCGTGGCAGTGAGAGCAGTGCGTGGGGCGACCCAGCTCGAGGAGGACACCCGCGAGCACATGCTGGACCGGGTGGCGGAGCTGGTGACCGACGTCATGGAGGCCAACGACCTCGCGGTCGACGACTTCATCTCGATCATCTTCACGGCGACGAGCGACCTCACCAGCGAGTTCCCGGCCTACGCCGCGCGCCAGCTCGGCTTTTCCGACGTCCCGCTGGTCTGCGCGCGCGAGCTGGAGATCGAGGGCTCGATGCCGCGGGTGGTCCGGCTGATGGCGCACGTCGAGACCGACCTGCCGCGTGCGGAGATCACCCACGCCTACCTCCACGGGGCGGCCAACCTGCGCCGCGACCTGTCCCGGACCACCAGCCATGACTGACCCCCGGTCCGAGGTGGCGCTGCCGGCCCTCACCGGACCGGTCGAGGTCGTCGGAGCCGGGCTGATCGGCACGTCGATCGCCCTGGTCTGCAGCCGCCTGGGCCTCGACGTCGTGCTCCGCGACACCTCGGAGGAGAACGTCCGCACCGCGCACGGCCTCGGCGCCGGGCGCGCGGCGAGGCCCGACGACCGGCCACAGCTGGTCGTGGTCGCGGTGCCGCCCGCCGCGGTCGCAGACGGGATCGTCGACGCCCTGGCCCGCACCGCGGCGGTGGTCACCGACGTCGGCAGCGTGAAGGCCGCTCCGCTCGAGGAGGTGGCGGCCCGCGTCGGCGCGGACGACCTGGCCCGCTACGTCGGCTCGCACCCGATGGCCGGCAGCGAGCGCTCGGGCCCGCTCGCCGCCAGCGCCGCGCTCTTCGACGGCCGACCCTGGGCCGTCACGCCGCACCCGCTCGCGCGCCCCGACGCCGTACAGCTCGTCGAGGCCCTCGTGCTGGAGTGCGGCGCCGCCCCGATCGTCATGGAGCCGACCGAGCACGACCAGGCGGTCGCCCGCATCTCCCACCTGCCCCACCTCGCAGCCGTGCTCGTCGCCGGGCGCCTCGCCACCGCCCCCGCCGAGCACCTCGCGCTGTCGGGCCAGGGCGTCCGCGACGTGACCCGGGTCGCGGCCAGCGACCCCGAGCTGTGGCAGCAGATCCTCGAGGCCAACTCCGAGGCGGTGCTCGACCTGCTGGCCGAGGTCCGCGCCGACCTCGACGCGCTCATGACCGCGGTCGCGTCCGATGCCGGCCCGGACCTCGTCGAGATCCTGGCCCGGGGCAACGCGGGGACGGCGGCGATCCCGGGCAAGCACGGCGGCCCGGCGCGTCCCACCCGCTCGGTCTTCGTCGCGGTGCCCGACCACCCGGGCGAGCTGGCCCGCCTCTTCGGCGACGCCGGCGAGATCGGCGTCAACATCGAGGACGTCCACATCGACCACGACCCGGGACGCCCGGTCGGCCTCACCGAGCTCGTCGTCGAGCGGGGCAGTGCCGAGCGCCTGCTCGCGGCTCTCGAATCCCGCGGGTGGACGACCCACCGGTAACCTTCTCGCCCGTGAGCACCGCCGACAGCACCTCCCGGACCGGGTCCCTCGTCATCGCCGTCGACGGCACGTCGGGCTCGGGCAAGTCGAGCACCTCGCGCGGCGTGGCCCAACGGCTGGGCCTCCGCTACCTCGACACCGGCGCGATGTTCCGGGCGATGACGTGGTGGCTGCTCCGCGAGGGCATCGACGTACGCGACGAGGCGGCGGTCGCGGCCGCCGCCGGACGTCCCACCATCGAGTCCGGCACCGACCCCCTGGCCCCGACGATCACGGTCGACGGCACGGACGTCTCGGTGGCGATCCGCAGCGACGAGGTCAACGCCGCTGTGAGCCCGGTCAGCGCCGTACCGGAGGTGCGGGCACGCCTGCTCGACCTGCAGCGCGAGGCCATCGGCGGGGGCGGGATCGTGGTCGAGGGCCGCGACATCGGCTCCGTCGTGTGGCCGCAGGCCGAGGTCAAGGTCTACCTCAGCGCCGACCCCGACGCCCGCG
>DATIAB010000220.1:0-7323 GCA_035458265.1 Ornithinibacter sp.
ATCGGCCAGCACTGGATGTACCAGGGCAAGCACGTCCTCATCGTGTTCGACGACCTGTCCAAGCAGGCCGAGGCCTACCGCGCGGTGTCGCTGCTGCTCCGCCGCCCGCCGGGCCGCGAGGCCTACCCCGGCGACGTGTTCTACCTGCACAGCCGGCTGCTCGAGCGTTGCGCCAAGCTGTCCGACGAGCTCGGCCACGGCTCGATGACCGGCCTGCCGATCATCGAGACCAAGGCGGGCGACGTCTCGGCGTACATCCCGACCAACGTCATCTCGATCACCGACGGCCAGATCTACCTGCAGGCCGACCTGTTCAACGCCAACGTCCGCCCGGCGATCGACGTGGGTGTCTCGGTGTCCCGCGTCGGCGGTGCCGCGCAGATCAAGGCGATGAAGTCGGTCGCGGGTCGTCTCAAGCTCGACCTGGCCCAGTACCGCGCCCTCGAGGCCTTCGCGATGTTCGCGTCCGACCTCGACCCGGCGTCGCGCGCCCAGCTCGCCAAGGGTGCCCGGCTCGTCGAGCTGCTCAAGCAGCGCCAGGCCGCCCCGTTCCCCGTCGAGGAGCAGGTCGTCTCGATCTGGATGGGCACGACCGGCAAGCTCGACGACATCGCGGTCGAGGACATCCGGCGCTTCGAGGCCGAGTTCCTCGACCACCTCCGCCGCACCAAGAACGAGCTGCTCGCGGCGATCCGCGAGACCGGCAAGTTCGAGGAGGAGACCGAGCAGGTCCTCGAGGCCGAGATCGCCACCTTCAAGCAGAAGAGCTTCGAGGGTGCCGGCGCCGACGGCGTCCAGGCCGGCAACGAGGCCGAGGACGACGCCGCGGCCCGCGCGCAGGCCTCCGAGCAGGAGCAGATCGTCAAGCAGAAGCGCTGACCCGGACGGCCGGCTGCCGCACCGCAGCCGGCCCCCGGTCCAGGCCACACGGCACACGAGCAGAAGAACCAGGAAGGGCGGAATCGTATGGGAGCGCAGATCCGGGAGTACCGGAACCGCATCCGTGCCGTCAGCTCGACGAAGAAGATCACCCGGGCCATGGAGCTCATGGCCGCCTCGCGCGTGGTCAAGGCGCAGCAGGCGGTCCGGGAGTCGAGCCCGTACGCCCGTGCGCTGACCCGCGCGGTCTCGGCGGTCGCGACGTTCTCCAACGAGGACCACCCGCTGACGACGGAGAAGACCGACGTCACCCGCGCCGCGGTCGTCATCATGACCTCCGACCGCGGTCTCGCGGGGGCCTACAGCTCCTCGGTGCTCAAGGAGAGCGAGCGCCTCGTCGCGGCGCTGCGCGAGGACGGCAAGGAGGTCGTCCCCTACCTCCTGGGCCGCAAGGCGATCGGCTTCTACAAGTTCCGCCACCGCGAGTACGCCGCGGAGTGGAGCGGCAACTCCGAGAAGCCGGCCTTCGAGCGGGCCCGCGAGATCGGGGAGCGGCTCGTCGGCGACTTCATCACGCCGACCGAGGAGGGCGGCATCGACGAGGTGCACGTCGTCTTCACGCGGTTCGTGTCGATGGTCACCCAGGAGCCCGAGGTCATCCGCCTGCTGCCGCTCGAGGTCGTCGAGGGGGAGGAGGCGCCGGATGCCGACGACCTCCTGCCGCTGTACTCGTTCGAGCCCAGCGCCGAGAAGGTCCTCGACGCGCTGCTGCCCAAGTACGTCAACGCGCGCCTGTTCAACTGCATGCTCCAGGCCGCGGCATCCGAGCTCGCCGCCCGCCAGCGGGCGATGAAGTCGGCGACGGACAACGCCGAGGAGCTCATCAAGAAGTACACCCGGCTGGCCAACCAGGCCCGCCAGGCCGAGATCACCCAAGAGATCAGCGAAATCGTCGGTGGCGCGAGCGCGCTGTCCAAGAGCAAGTGAGTGAGAGAGAGACCATGACTGCATCTGTCAGCGAGCGGAGCGAGACCCACGCGGTCGGCGGCGTCGGCCGGATCTCGCGCATCACCGGCCCGGTGGTCGACGTCGAGTTCCCCGTCGACGCCATGCCCGAGCAGTACAACCTGCTCACCACCAAGGTCGAGCTCGGCGGCGAGACCAAGTCGCTGAACCTCGAGGTCGCCCAGCACATCGGCGACAACATGGTGCGCGCCATCTCGCTCCAGCCGACCGACGGCCTGGTGCGCGGAACGGCCGTGCAGGACACCGGCGGCCCGATCACCGTGCCCGTCGGCGACATCACGCTGGGCAAGGTCTTCAACACCACCGGTGAGGTCATGAACCTCCAGGAGGGTGAGACGCTCGACGTCACCGAGCGCTGGGGCATCCACCGCAGCGCACCGGCGTTCGACCAGCTCGAGTCGAAGACGCAGATGTTCGAGACCGGCATCAAGGTCATCGACCTGCTCACCCCCTACGTCCAGGGCGGCAAGATCGGCCTGTTCGGCGGTGCGGGCGTCGGCAAGACGGTGCTCATCCAGGAGATGATCGCCCGAGTCGCGCGCGACCACGGTGGTGTGTCGGTGTTCGCCGGTGTCGGCGAGCGCACCCGTGAGGGCAACGACCTCATGGTCGAGATGGAGGAGGCGGGCGTCCTCGGGCAGACCGCGCTCGTCTTCGGACAGATGGACGAGCCGCCGGGCACCCGCCTGCGCGTGGCCCTCTCGGCGCTGACGATGGCGGAATACTTCCGCGACGTCCAGGGCCAGGACGTGCTGCTGTTCATCGACAACATCTTCCGCTTCACCCAGGCGGGCTCCGAGGTCTCCACGCTGCTCGGCCGGATGCCGTCCGCCGTCGGCTACCAGCCGACCCTCGCCGACGAGATGGGTGTGCTCCAGGAGCGCATCACCTCCACGCGCGGTCACTCGATCACCTCGATGCAGGCGATCTACGTGCCGGCCGACGACTACACCGACCCGGCGCCGGCCACGACGTTCGCGCACCTCGACGCCACGACCGAGCTCTCGCGCGAGATCGCCTCGCTCGGCATCTACCCCGCCGTGGACCCGCTGACCTCGACCAGCCGCATCCTCGACCGCCGGTACATCGCCGAGGACCACTACACCACCGCGGTGCGCGTCAAGCAGATCCTCCAGCGCAACAAGGAGCTGCAGGACATCATCGCGATCCTCGGCATCGACGAGCTCTCCGAGGAGGACAAGATCCTCGTCAACCGAGCCCGTCGCCTGCAGCGCTTCCTGTCGCAGAACACCTACGTCGCCAAGCAGTTCACCGGCATCGAGGGCTCCACGGTTCCCCTCGTGGACACCATCGAGGCCTTCACGAAGATCTGTGACGGCGACTACGACCACGTCGGTGAGCAGGCGTTCTTCATGTGCGGTGGCCTCGACGACGTCGAGCGTCAGTGGCACGAGATCCAGAAGAACCTCTGATGGCTCTCACGGTCGAGCTCGTCGCCGCGGACCGCAAGGTCTGGGAAGGTGAGGCGAGCCAGGTCAGCGCTCGGTCCATCGACGGCGACCTCGGCATCCTGCCCGGGCACCAGCCGCTGCTGTGCGTGCTCGGTGAGGGTGAGGTGCGGATCAACGGCGAGAACGGCTGGCGCTCGGCCACCATCGACGGTGGCTTCCTGTCGGTCGACCACGACCGCGTGACGATCATCGCGGAGTCGGTCGACGCCACTGGCATGAGTTCCTGACATCGAGGGCCGGGGACCGCTCGCATGACGCCTCTCGTCGTCGCCGAGCTGGTCCTCGCCCTCGTCGTCCTGGTCGTCGTCGGCGCGCTCACCTTCGTGTGGGTGCGCCGGCGCTACATCTCGGGCGACGGACGCCCCGTCATGCTGTGCGCCAGACGCGAGGCCGACGGGGCACGCTGGCGGCTCGGGCTCGCCCGGCTCAGCTCGGACCGCTTCGAGTGGTTCAGCATCGTCGGGCCCTCCCTGCGTCCAGAGGTCTCCTGGCTGCGAGGGCAGCTCGACTTCGGCTCGGCGGTGCCGCTCACCGACCCCATCCCGGGGCTGGCCGATCCGGTGTCGGTGGTGGGCCGAGCCGGGTCGAGCACCTGCGAGTTCGCCTTCG
Source organism: Ornithinibacter sp. (assembly GCA_035458265.1). Taxonomy (GTDB): domain Bacteria; phylum Actinomycetota; class Actinomycetes; order Actinomycetales; family Dermatophilaceae; genus Fodinibacter. Next base: position 3,987 of record DATIAB010000220.1, read on the forward strand.
TACCGGCGGCATACACCGCGGTGCGGGCCTGGCTGGAGTCCAGCCCGCCCGGGTACAACGTCAACGTCGCCTGAGGCCTCTTCGGGGACCTCCGGGTCAGGGGGTCGCTCCCGGGGCCTGCTCGCGGCCTCCGCCGGGTGCCCAGAGCACGTCGCCGCCGGGCAGGTTGGCGCACCGGGCGAGCACGAACAGCAGGTCCGACAGCCGGTTCAGGTAGGTCGCGGTCGTCGGGTTGACCCCACCCTGGCCCCGGCCGTCGCCGGGGGCGGTGCCGTAGACCTCGATGGCGGCCCACACCGAGCGCTCTGCCCGGCGCACGACGGTGAGCGCGACGTGAAGGTGCGCTGCACCGGGCGTGCCGCCGGGAAGGATGAACGAGCGAAGCTTGTCGAGCGGCTCCAGGTAGTGGTCGCAGTCGGCCTCGAGCTCGGCGACCCACTCCTCCTTGACCCGCAGCGGCGGGTACTCGTACGTCTGCTGGAGGGGGGTGCACAGGTCGGCGCCGATGTCGAAGAGGTCGTTCTGCACCCGCACGAGGACGGCGCGCACGTCATCGGGGAGGTCGCCGCACGCGACCGCCACCCCGATGGCGGCATTGGCCTCGTTGGCATCGGCGTAGGCCGCGAGGCGCACGTCGGTCTTGGTCGTGCGGCTGAGGTCACCCAGCGCCGTGGTGCCGTCGTCGCCGGTGCGGGTGTAGATCCGGGTGAGGTTGACCATGGCCTCAGCCTGTCAGACGGGCCCAGAAGCCAGCGCGCCGCCCACGTCGACCGCGCCCCTCGCTGCACCACTCGGGGACGGTTGCGGCGCTCAGCGTGACCTGCGGAATCCGAAGGCCTCTGGTGGCACCAAGTGGACAATGGCCGCTCCCTGCCGCCGGGATGCCCGTTCGGAGGAGGGCGCAGAGCCCGCTGAGTGGGTCTAATGGAGGAACGCAAACCGAAGGGCGGGGGGTGAGACCCGTGGCAGACCAGGGGACGAGCATCGTCACCATCACGGAGCACCAGGACGACCAGGGGTGGCACGTCGCACTGACTGGCCGGGTTGACGTCCGCACGGCCGCCGACCTGCGGCTCGCGCTGCACCGGCTCATCGCCTCCGGCACCAGCCCGCTACTGCTCGACCTCGCCGCGGTTCACGTCGGCGATGCCACCGGGCTCGGCCTCATCGTCGAGTGCCAGCGGCGTGCCCGACGGGCGGGACGACAGGTTCACATCGTCGCGGCGGACGCGCGCACCCAGCGCCTGCTGCGCCGGGCGCGTCTGGGCTCGCTGCTCGGACCCTCCCTGGACTGTTCGGTCACCGATGAGCACGCCCTCGCGGGCGCCGCCGGTTGACCGCCGCCGCCTGAGGGTCGACACCACGCCCCGTGTGGCCGCACTCTCGCTCCTGGGTGTGGGCACTCTCACCGTGGTGGCGGCTATCCCCTCCCCGGACCCGCGGCTAGCGTTCGACGCATGCCCGAGAGCACCGATGCCAGCAGGCCGCAGCGTGACCGCCCGTGGGTGATGCGCACGTATGCCGGGCACTCCAGTGCCGCCGCGAGCAATGCCTTGTACCGCCGCAACCTCGACAAGGGGCAGACCGGGCTCTCCGTGGCCTTCGACCTCCCGACCCAGACGGGGTACGACCCCGACCACGTCCTGGCCCGGGGGGAGGTCGGCAAGGTCGGCGTCCCCATCTCGCACATCGGCGACATGCGAGCGCTGTTCGCCGACATCCCGCTGTCCCGGATGAACACGTCCATGACGATCAACGCCACCGCGATGTGGCTGCTCGCCCTCTACCAGGTGGCAGCGGAGGAGCAGGCCGAGGCGGCGGGCGAGGACCCGGCATCCGCCGTTCGAGCGCTGGCGGGGACGACGCAGAACGACATCATCAAGGAGTACCTGTCGCGGGGAACGTACGTCTTCGCGCCCGGTCCGTCGCTGCGGCTGATCACCGACATGGTGACTTACACCGTCACCGACATCCCGAAGTGGAACCCGATCAACATCTGCAGCTACCACCTGCAGGAGGCCGGTGCCACACCGGTGCAGGAGATCGCCTATGCGATGTGCACGGCCATCGCCGTGCTCGATGCCGTGCGCGACTCCGGTCAGGTGCCGCCGGAGCGCTTCGGCGAGGTGGTCGCCCGGATCTCCTTCTTCGTCAACGCCGGTGTGCGCTTCGTCGAGGAGATGTGCAAGATGCGTGCCTTCGTCCAGCTCTGGGACGAGCTGACCCGTGAGCGCTACGGCGTCACCGACGACAAGGCCCGCCGGTTCCGCTACGGCGTCCAGGTCAACTCCCTGGGCCTGACCGAGGCCCAGCCCGAGAACAACGTCCAGCGGATCGTCCTCGAGATGCTCGCCGTGACCCTCTCCAAGGACGCCCGCGCCCGCGCCGTGCAGCTGCCCGCCTGGAACGAGGCGCTCGGTCTTCCCCGGCCCTGGGACCAGCAGTGGTCGTTGCGGATCCAGCAGGTGCTGGCCTACGAGTCGGACCTGCTCGAGTACGACGACCTCTTCGAGGGTTCTCTCGTCGTCGCCGCCAAGGTCGCCGAGCTCGTCGAGGGGGCCCGCGCCGAGATCGACCGCGTTCAGGCGATGGGAGGGGCGGTGCCGGCCGTCGAGGGCGGCTACATGAAGTCCGAGCTGGTGACCTCGCACTCCCGGCGGCGCCAGCGCATCGAGCAGGGGGAGGACGTCGTCGTCGGGGTCAACCGCTTCCAGACGACCGAACCCAACCAGCTGACCGCCGACCTCGATGCGGCGATCCAGTCGGTCGACCCGGGTGTGGAGGCGGCCGCCGCGGCGGCCGTGCGACGGTGGCGCGAGGAGCGCGACGCGGACCCCGAGAGGCGAGCGCGTGCGGCATCCGCACTCACGAGGCTCAAGGCGGATGCGGCCGGGGACACCAACCTCATGGCCGCGACCCTGGAGTGTGCCCGTGCCGGGCTCACGACGGGGGAGTGGTCGGGAGCGCTGCGCGAGGTGTTCGGGGAGTTCCGTGCCCCCACCGGCGTCAGCGGCTCGGTCGGCGTCGGCACGGGGTCGCAGGCGCTCGTGGACGTGCGGGCGAAGGTGGCCGGCACGAGTGACGAGCTCGGCGAGAAGCTGCGCGTGCTCGTGGGCAAGCCCGGTCTGGACGGGCACTCCAACGGTGCCGAGCAGGTGGCGGTTCGAGCGCGCGATGCCGGCTTCGAGGTCATCTACCAGGGCATCCGGCTCACGCCGGAGCAGATCGTCGCGGCCGCCGTGGCAGAGGACGTCCACCTCGTCGGCATCTCGATCCTGTCCGGGTCGCACATGGAGCTCGTGCCCGAGGTGCTCGACCGGCTGCGCGAGGCCGGCGC
>DATIAB010000221.1:0-5066 GCA_035458265.1 Ornithinibacter sp.
GTCGGCCACGGCATCGGCACCTCGATGCACATGGACCCCAACGTGCCCAACTACCGGGTCTCGGGCAAGGGCCCCAAGGTCGTCGAGGGCACGACGATCTGCATCGAGCCGATGGTGGCCCTGGGCGACCAGGACAACTACGTCCTCGACGACCAGTGGACGGTGGTGACCCGTGACCGCTCTCGCGCCGCGCACTGGGAGCACTCGGTCGCCGCGACGTCCGCCGGTTTGTGCGTGCTCACCGCCATCGATGGCGGCGAGCAGCGGCTCGCCGCCATGGGTGCGCCGTTCGCCGCCATCGACCCCGCCTGACCCCGCCTGACCCCGCCCGACGACAGACCCGACACCGGGCCGGACACCTTCCCGACACCGCGACGGCATCCGCTCGGCGACGCGCAGAACACGCTGACCGCACCGGCCGCCCGTGTGCCCGATCTCTCGCTGACCCCTTGCCGCGCCGCCGTTAGGGTGGCCTGAGGGGCCCACCACGCGGCCCTGCCCATCGTCGGGAAGGGAGCACGATGTCGGACGCGTCCGCCGTGCCGAGCACCATCGACCTCGCGGCCGGGTTCCCCGAGCGCACCCGGGAGGACTGGCGAGAGCTCGTCGCCGCAGTCCTCAACAAGGGGCGGAAACCGCACGACCACCTCGACGGGGCGGCCGCCGAGCAGGCCCTGCGCCGCCACCTCGAGGGCGGTCTCGACGTCGACGCGCTCTACCTCCACGAGGACAGACCCCTCGGCACAGCGGGCCGGATGCCGTTCACCCGCGGTCGCGTGGTGCGCGACGCCACCGCCCCGTGGGACGTCCGTCAACGCCATGACGACCCAGACGTGACCGTGACGAGGGCCGCGGTGCTCGACGACCTCGAGCACGGTGTCACCTCCGTGTGGCTGCACGTGGGGGACGACGGTGTCGCCGTGGCCGACCTGCGCGAGGCCCTCGCCGAGGTGCGCCTCGACCTGGCCCCGGTCGTGCTCTCCTCGCACACGAGCCAGGTCGACGCGGCGCACGCGCTGCTCGCCCACATCGCCGACCAGCCCAGCGCTGGCGGGAACCTCGGCCTCGACCCGTTCGCCGCGGCCGCCCGGCTCGGCACCACTCCCGACCTCGGCCCGCTCGCCGACCTCGTCCGGGCAGCCGAGCCCCGTGCGGGCTGGCGGGCGATCACCGTCGACGCCACGGTGCTCCACGACGCCGGTGCCACCGACGTCGACGCCCTGGCGGGCGCCATGGCCACCGCAGTGGAGTACGTGCGTCATCTCGAGACGGCCGGCATCCCGCCCGCCACGGCCTTCGGGCAGATCGAGTTCCGGGTCGGCGCCACGGCCGACCAGTTCCTCACCGCCGCCGCCCTGCGCGCCCTGCGCCGGGTGTGGGCACGCGTCGGCGAGGCCTGCGGCGTGCCGGAACCCGACCGCGGCGCGCGCACCCACGCGGTCACCAGCCTGCGGATGTTCACCCGCGAGGACCCGTGGGTCAATGTGCTGCGCAGCACCCTCGCGTCCTTCGGTGCATCCCTCGGCGGGGCCGACGCCATCACCGTGCTGCCGTTCGACACCGTGCTGGGACTGCCCGAGCGCCTCGGACGCCGGCTCGCGCGCAACACCCAGATCCTGCTGGCCGACGAGTCGAACATCGGCCGGGTGACGGACCCCGGCGGCGGCTCGTGGTACCTCGAGTCGCTCACCGACGACGTCGCCGCAGCCGTGTGGGTCCGCTTCCAGGGCGTCGAGCGCGCCGGTGGCGCGGTCCGCGCGCTGGGCGACGGCCTGTTCACCGCCTGGGTCGCGGATGCCGTGGCGCAGCGTGAGCGTGACCTCGCCACGCGCGTCCGCCCCCTCACGGGCGTCTCGATGTTCCCGCTGGTCGGGGAGACCACACCGGTGCGCCGGGCCCGCGTCGTCCTGCCCGCCGCGGAGGGCGCGCTCGCCCCGAGACGTGACGCGACGGCATACGAAGGGCTGCGTGACCGGGCCCGAGCGCTCGGAGAGCCTGCCGTCATCGTCCACACGCTCGGCACCCGTCGTGACTTCGGCGCCCGCCAGGCCTTCGTCACCAACCTGCTCGCGGCAGGCGGCATCGCGACCGTCGAGGAGGGGGCACCCGTCGCCATCCTCGCGTCGAGCCGCAGCGGGTACGCCGAGCACGGCGCCTCCGCGGTCGCCGCGCTGCGTGACGCCGGCGTGGGCACCGTGCTCGTCGCGGGCCGGGCCAGTGAGCTCGGCGACGGCGCGAGCGCGGTCGACGGCGACGTGCACGACGGCATCGACGTCGTCGCCTTCCTGTCCGACCTGCTCGACCACCTCGGTGCGCCCACGACCGATACCGGCACCACGACGGAGGGATCCCGATGAGCGCCGTCCCCGACTTCACCGGCATCGACCTCGGCGACGGACGCCCGAGCAGCGACCAGGGCACCGAGGCCGCGACCTCTGCGGGAGAGCCGTGGCTCACGCCCGAGCAGATCCCCGTGAAGGCGCTGTACACCGAGCACGACCTGGACGGGCTCGACTTCCTGCACACGGTGCCGGGCGCTCCGCCCTACCTTCGCGGGCCCTACCCGACGATGTACACGACCCAGCCGTGGACGATCCGCCAGTACGCAGGCTTCTCCACCGCCGAGGAGTCCAACGCCTTCTACCGCCGCAACCTCGCGGCCGGCCAGAAGGGACTGTCGGTCGCCTTCGACCTCGCGACCCACCGCGGCTACGACTCCGACCACCCGCGGGTGACCGGCGACGTCGGCATGGCGGGGGTGGCGATCGACTCGATCTACGACATGCGCACGCTGTTCGACCGCATCCCGCTCGACCAGATGTCGGTGTCGATGACGATGAACGGTGCGGTCATCCCGATCCTGGCCCTGTTCGTCGTCGCCGCCGAGGAGCAGGGCGTCGCGCCCGCCCAGCTCACCGGGACCATCCAGAACGACATCCTCAAGGAGTTCATGGTCCGCAACACCTACATCTACCCGCCCGAGCCGTCGATGCGGATCATCAGCGACATCTTCGCGTTCACGAGCCAGCAGATGCCACGGTTCAACTCGATCTCGATCTCGGGTTACCACATGCAGGAAGCCGGGGCCACGCAGGACCTCGAGCTCGCGTACACCCTCGCCGACGGCGTCGAGTACCTTCGCGCGGGCCAGGGCGTCGGCCTCGATGTCGACGCCTTCGCCCCGCGGCTGTCGTTCTTCTGGGCGATCGGGATGAACTTCTTCATGGAGGTCGCCAAGATGCGGGCCGCGCGGCTGCTCTGGGCCCGCCTCGTCAAGGACCAGGGCGCGACGAACCCGAAGTCGCTCTCACTGCGCACGCACAGCCAGACGTCTGGCTGGTCGCTCACGGCCCAGGACGTCTTCAACAACGTCGTGCGCACGTGCGTCGAGGCGATGGCCTCGACCCAGGGGCACACCCAGAGCCTGCACACGAACGCCCTCGACGAGGCCATCGCCCTGCCGACCGACTTCTCCGCGCGCATCGCCCGCAACACCCAGCTCGTCCTCCAGCAGGAGTCGGGCACGACGCGGGTCATCGACCCGTGGGCGGGCTCCGCCTACGTCGAGCGGCTCACCCACGACCTGGCCCGCCGCGCGTGGCAGCACATCGAGGAGGTCGAGGCGGCAGGCGGCATGGCCAAGGCGATCGAGGCCGGCATCCCGAAGATGCGCATCGAGGAGGCCGCGGCACGCACCCAGGCGCGCATCGACTCGGGGCAGCAGCCCGTCATCGGCGTCAACCGCTACCCGGTCGACGAGGACGAGCCCATCGAGGTGCTCAAGGTCGACAACGCCGCCGTCCGTGTCAGCCAGCTCGCCAAGCTCGAGCGGCTGCGCGCCGAGCGCGACGAGAGTGCCACCCGGGCCGCGCTGACGTGCATGACGGATGCCGCTCGCTCGGGTTCCGATGGAACGCTCGCCACCAACCTGCTCGCGCTCGCGATCGACGCGGCCCGGGCCAAGGCCACCGTCGGGGAGATGTCAGCGGCGATGGAGGAGGTCTTCGGCCGGTACACCGCGCAGATCCGTACCATCGGGGGCGTGTACAGCGCCGAGGCAGGGCAGGACGAGAGCGTGCTGCGCGCCCAGCAGCTCGTCGAGGAGTTCGAGGCCGAACAGGGTCGGCGTCCCCGCATCCTCGTGGCGAAGATGGGCCAGGACGGTCACGACCGGGGGCAGAAGGTCATCTCGACGGCCTTCGCCGACCTCGGGTTCGACGTGGACGTGGGCCCGCTGTTCCAGACCCCGGCCGAGGTCGCCCGCCAGGCGGTCGAGGCCGATGTGCACGTCGTCGGGGTCAGCTCGCTCGCGGCCGGTCACCTCACCCTCGTGCCGGCCCTGCGCAGCGAGCTCGACGCCCTCGGGCGCGAGGACCTCATGATCGTCGTCGGTGGCGTCATCCCCGCCCAGGACTTCGAGGCGCTTCGCGATGCCGGGGCCGATGCGATCTACCCGCCGGGCACCGTCATCAGCGCGGCAGCCATCGAGCTGATCGGCGACCTGCGGGAGCGGCTCGCGGCGACCGAGTCCGCCGACGCCTAGGCTCGGGCGCGTGCCCAAGCCAGTCGACGTCGCCGCGCTCGCCGAGGCGGTCCGCGCCGGGTCGCGGGCACACATCGCGCGGGCGATCACGCTGGTGGAGTCCAGCCGTGCCGATCACCGCGAACAGGCGGGTGCGCTCATCCGCGAGCTCACGGCATCCACCGGTGCCGCGGTGCGCGTCGGCATCAGCGGCGTGCCCGGTGCCGGGAAGTCGACGTTCATCGACGCGATGGGATGCCGTCTGCTCGACCGCGGCAGCCGCGTCGCCGTGGTCGCCGTCGACCCCTCGAGCCGCCGCACCGGTGGCTCGATCCTGGGCGACCGCACGCGGATGGCCGAGTTCGCCTCACGAGAAGGGGCGTTCGTGCGGCCCAGCCCGTCAGGGCGGCACCTCGGGGGAGTGGCCCGCGCGACGCGCGAGTCGATGCTCGTGCTCGAGGCGGCCGGCTACGACGTCGTCATCGTCGAGACGGTCGGGGTGGGGCAGAACGAGATCGCCGTCTCGGAGATGGTCGACACGTTC
>DATIAB010000222.1:0-2491 GCA_035458265.1 Ornithinibacter sp.
CGTCCGCGACCGAGCGCCGACCGGCCTCCTGCTCGTCCTTGAGCCACGCTGCCCGGTAGGTGAGCAGGCGCGAGTTCTCCTCCATGACCAGCAGGTCGGCGATGGGGAACGCGACGCCCTGGTTGACGCCGATGGGCCTGCCGAAGGCCGTGCGCGTCTTCGCGTAGGCCGAGGCCTCCTCGCGCATCCGGGTGATGAGTCCCAGGGCGAGCGCGCTGATCGCGATACGGCCGTCGTCGAGGGTCTTCAGGAACTGGCGGAAGCCGTGGCCGCGCTGGCCGAGCAGGTGGTCCTCGGGCACGCGGCACCCGGCGAACGCGAGGCCGTGGGTGTCCGAGATGTTCCAGCCCAGCTTGTCGTAGGGCGCCTCGACGGTGAACCCGGCCGTGCCCGAGGGGATCATGATCGCGGAGATCTCCGGGCGGCCGTCGGCGTCGGTGCCGGTGCGAGCGGTGACGGTGACGACGGAGGTGATGTCGGTGCCGGAGTTCGTGATGAACGCCTTCGACCCGTCGACGACCCACTGCCCGTCCTCGAGCACCGCCCTGGTGCGCGTGGCACCCGCGTCGCTCCCGGCATCCGGCTCGGTGAGGCCGAAACCCGCGAGCGCGCGGCCCGCGACGAGGTCGGGCAGGAAGCGCTCCTTCTGGGCGTCGGTGCCGTAGGTCAGGATGGGGTTGATGCCCAGGCCGACGCCCGCGGACAGGGTGATGCCGATCGACTGGTCGACGCGACCGAGCTCCTCGATGGCGATGCACAGACTCGTGAACGCGCCGCCGTCGGCGTCCTCGAGCGAGCCGCCGTAGGCCTCGGGGACGACGAGCCCGAACAGCCCGAGCTCGCCCATGCGCGGCACGAGGTCGGCGGGGAAGTGGTGGTCGCGGTCCCACTGGGCCACGTGGGGCTCGACGGCCTCGGTGGCGAAGTCGCGCACGACCGCCCGGAAGTCCTCGTGGTCCTTGCTCAGCTCGAACATTCGGCGCCCCTTCGCGCAGGTGGCCGCGCACCGGATCTCGGGGCTCGGCAGGTGGTCACGTTCTTGACGTTGACGTCAACGTAAAGCATACTGCCCGGTATGACAAGCCCCGCCACGGATGCCGTGCGCTCACCGGCCGCTCCCGGCGGCACCGGGGGACGCACCCGGGCCCCGCGCGACGGCGAGAACACGTGGACGATCGCGCAGGTCGCCGAGGAGTTCGGCGTGACGCACCGCACGGTGCGGCACTACGAGGATCTCGGGCTCATCTCCCCCGAGCGGCGCGGCACGACCCGGGTCTACCACCGGCGCGACCGCACGCGCCTCGGGCTCATCCTGCGGGGCCGACGTCTCGGGTTCCCGCTCGAGGAGATCCGCACGATCATCGACCTCTACGACGTGCCGCGGGGGCGTCGCAGCCAGCTCGAGTACGTCCTGGCCCAGATCGACGAGCGTCGGGCCGACCTCGAGCAGCGGCGCCGCGACCTGGAGTCGGCCCTGGCCGAGCTCGCCGAGTTCGAGCGGCGCTGCCGCACCGATCTGGGCCGGCTGGCCTGACCGTCCGGGCTGCCCCGGAGGCCCTTCGCGGAGTCGAGGTGAGAACGCACGGATCCACGAGCGACATCACCTCCACCCCCGAGAGCCCCCGGCGGAGTCGAGGTGACAACGCACGGATCCACGAGCGATATCACCTCCACCCCCGCTGAGCTTCGACTCCGGGCAGGCAGCAGGGCCGACACCCGCCTCAGGTGCCGGCCCTGCTGTCCTGCCGCCGCCCTCAGCCCTGTCGGGGCCTGGCGCGACGACGTGGCTCTACCTCATCACGGGTCCGTGATGACGATCGTGCAGATGTACGTCCCGACGAGCAGGCCGTTGGCGTCCACCGACTTCGTCAGTCCGGCGTCTCCCGGAAGGGTGCCGTTGACGTCCGTTCCGACCGTCGTCGCGCCCTTGCGGCACTGGATCGAGTCCGCGAACGTGTAGCCCGTCTGCGGGTCGACCTCGACGAAGATGTCGGTCAGCGGCGCGTTGAGGAACTTGCCGATGGACTTCGACGTGTCACCGAGACTCACGGTCACCGTGTGGAACGTCGCCGGGAAGGTCTTGGACCATCCGGTCTCGGGCGACTCCACGACGGAGTAGGTCCCGGGAGCGACGTTGGCGAACGAGTACGAGCCGTCGGCCGCGGAGATCTGCGCGGTGCCGACCTGCGTGCCGGCGTCGCCGTTGGAGCCGGTGTAGAGGGTGAAGTCGAAGCCGGCGATGCCTGCGTCGGCGTCGTTGACGTCACCGTCCGCGTCAGCGTCCTTGTACTTCGTGCCGGACAGTGTCGCCAGGGGGAACGCGGTGCTGTTCGCCTTGGCGCATGCCGTGCCGATGCCGGACGTGTCGGTGTAGTCGGAGAGGACCTCGTCGTCCTCCACGGCGATGCTGCCCGCAGGGCCACCCGCTGCGTACGCGTACGCCCAGTCGACGGTGTCCGTCGGCTTCAGGGTGTCGCTCAGCGTGTACGTG